>NZ_QRVX01000036.1:0-24936 GCF_003458885.1 Coprococcus sp. AF21-14LB
CTGTTGCTCCCATAACAACTACAAGTCCGAGTGCCATGAGTTTTGTAAGATTTTTCTTCATAATACATCTCTCCTTTTTACTATGTATTTGAGTTGCTATATATAATACCGATCAAATACCGGTATCACATACATTGTGAGAAGTTTGTTAAATCGTGCAGACAAAACGGTAGGAAATTTTCTACCATTGAGTCTGAATTGTAGAATTGAGAAAAATGTATGAAAAATATTCTGCGGATAGTATGCTGCCGAGAAGTAGTGTGAAAATGGTGGTACTTAAAAAGAACTATTTTGGTTAAGGGCTTCAAGTGACTGGGCAATTTCTAACTGCTTATCCGGATATAGATGTCCATAGATATTAAGTGTTGTTTCAATTTTCTCATGCCCAAGACGTTCCGCAATCAAGAGGGGAGGAAAACCAAGTTCAATGAGAAGACTTGCATGAGAATGCCGAAGATCATGAAGTCGGATTCTAGGCACACCGGAGAGGTCAGCGTACTGTTTGAGACGTTTGCCGAGCAGAGATTTGGTAAAAGGAAAAATAAAGTCTTGCTCGGAAATATGGGAATTCTCAATATATTCTTGAATTCGAAGCAACAAAAATGAAGGCAGAGCAATGAAACGAATGCTTTTTGGTGTTTTGGGAGAAGTGATCAGAGTTTCGCCGTGCAGTCGCTGGAGAGATTTACAGATATAAAGTTGTTTATTCTGAAAATGAAAATCGCCGGGGGTCAGGGCAAGAAGTTCTCCTATACGGATACCGGTATGATATAGAAGAAGAAAGGCAAGTCGAAACCGTTCTTTGTCGATAACAGCTAAGAAAAAATTAAATTCCTGATAAGTCCAGAAATGCATTTCTTCAGCAGAACTCTTACCGAGAGAACCGGCGCGCAGACATGGATTTTCAGAGAGATGATAATAGCGGACAGCATAGTTAAACACTGCGGACAATTGATTTTGAATTGTTTTTAGATAAGTGGATGAATAGCCTGTGCCATCGTTCTTTTGCAGGGTAAGAAGTTCATTTTGCCAGGAACGGATCTGGGCAGAGGTAATTGAAGAGAGTGTTTGTTTGGCAAAATAAGGCAGGATCTTATCGCGAAAAATGTACTGTTTTGTATTCATGGTTGTCTGGCGCAGGCGCTTTTCCATATCGGACAGATAAAGATCTGTAAGTTGTTGGAATGTCATTTCATTAGAAGAAAACGTAGAAGACAAATAAGAACGTTCCCATGCTTTTGCATCCCGCTGGCGTTTGAATCCACGTTTCTTTTTTTGGCGGCGCATTCCTTGTGCATCCGTGTAATAAAATTTGCAGAACCAAGTGTGCGCTTTTTTGTCATAATAAGTTGGCATATGATATCCTCCTTGTATAGAAAATAAGTAGTTGTAACTTTAGAATTATCATAACAAAAAGTGGTACGAAAGCGGAACTGGAAAAGAGAAGAAAAATACAGCGAATCCAGCTTTGTCAATCCGGTCAGTTCTTTTTCTATATCTTTTCTTATGAAAACGCCTTGCCGTTTTGCCAGATTGATTATGGATTATTCCGCTAAATGCTGTTCAGGTTTATTTGCAGCCTGCTTTTTCTGATCGACATTCCCATTCAGATAAGGTTGTTCTGTTCCCTGATGAATATCAATAGCAACCACCTGTATTCCATCTTCATTCAATGCTTTATAATGTAGGAATATTAAATGTAATTATTTTCTTTCTTTTGCTAAGTAAGTAGGAGCTTTTATAAACTTCAGCTTGAATAAGATCATATTCCGTACCAAGTGCATCCAATATTTCTTTAAATGGATATTTTTTATGCGGTTGTCCCGGTCAAACTCCTGTATTAACTTCCTTTTCCTATGAAATTATGGTATTATATGTAATAAAATGAGCGCTTTTGACGAAAGGAATTTTAGGGAGGATTGCAAAGATGGAAAATTATGGAAGATGTAAAGACTGTGAGTATGGCAGTCCGTTGGACTCAGGATGGAGATGGAGTTGCGAGTGGTATAAAACTCTTGAAGACCCTGATGAAGTTAGAGATTGTGCCCATTATAGAAGACGTGGTTCAGGAAGTGGTGGGTGTTTTCTAACTACAGCGTGTTGTGTATATAAGGGGCTAGATGATGATTGTCATGAATTGCAGGTTTTGCGAAAATTTAGGGATGAGTACATAAAAAGACAGCCATATGGCGAGGAGTTGATCAGCAATTATTATGCAGAGGCACCTATGATTGTAAAAGCTATTAATTCATCCGTTGAACGAGATGCAATCTTAGAAGATACATACCAGAAAATTGTTTCAATTGTTAAAATCATAGAAGAGGGTAAGAATGATGAAGCAGTGATTCAGTATATGATGTTATTTCATAAGCTATCTAAGATTTGAGTTGGATTGAGAAAGAGAGGAATTTTATGTTTTGGCTTATCCTTGTTGTTATAATCATTTTTGTTATTAAACAGAACAAAAAGAATCATATCAAAGAAATTACAAAAATACCACCACCATTAGATTGTGTTAGGTATGTTAAAATGATTTATACAAACCCTGATGGAAGTACATATTAACATCAATAGAAAAAACATGTGTAAGCTATGGAGGAAGTCCAAACGAATACAGCATTTTATTGATCAATCACTATTTGTCGATAAAAGATTTCGTAAATCTTTTGTCCTCTTAGATGAAAATAAGGATCAAATCCCCATGCCTTCTAATTATTCATTCAGTTATTATGTAGGGGATGAAGATTGGGACGCAGGGATTATTGTTTTGTATAAAAGCATAGTCTAAAGCAAAAGTGCTTTTTTATAGACATGTTGGACAAATGCGTTTAGGATTCAGAAGAAACGCAGGAGATTCTGGTAGGCACGAGAAATTTGCGTCTGTAGATGGACGGATATGTAAAGCGTAAATAAAGAAGTAAAAATACTTGACTAAATAGGGATGGGAATTTATGTTTTGGTTTTTAGTAATAGTGGTTGTTATTATCATTGTCGTGAAAAAGAATGGTAATACCAATCAAAACAGTTATTCACCCGCTAGGAGTACTTCCCCCAATAATGTTCTAAGGATTTCGTATGTTGTTAATAGCCCTCAAGATTATTGTTCTATTTTAAATAAATTACAGGATATTACATATATGACTTTTATGAGAAATTATACGGACATTTCTGTGGTTGTAATAGTTAGAAAGATTGATAGTATGTATTGTAGTATTGGTTTTTCGATGCTTGCAGATAGCGTATTTAACAATGTAGCTGTTGGAGAAGGTTTTACATTTAGTGGTAATGATCATATTAAATTTGAAACAAATTTAGCGACAGGATTTACTAACCCGGATGATGTGAAGAGAGAAATCTCGCTTCAGTTTAATTGGTCAGAAATCTCGGTGAGTGATGTAAAATGGACTGTATTGAGTCACGGTGACTATTCTAATAGTCCATTGGTAAGTTATAATTTTACTATTAAAAAGCGTATAGGAAATCTGTAAAAAATATTTTTAATAATAGGCGAAAGGTTTGAAGAATAAAGGGCACTGAAAAACTTCCATTTCCTAATAAGTGGAAGTTTTCCAGTGCCCTTTATATATTAGCTTTTGGGCGCATTCCCTGTGCATCCGTGTAATAAAATTTGCAGAACCAAGTGTGCGCTTTTTTGTCATAATAAGTTGGCATATGATATCCTCCTTGCATAAAAAATAAGTAGCTGTAGCTGCAGAATTATCATAACAAAAGGTGGTACGAAAGCGGAACTGGAAAAGAGAAGAAAAGAAATTAATCTGACATCTAATCTATAATTTATGCTATACTAGAATAAATATATAAATTTAGGAAGATTTCACACATTTATTCTAAGGAAAGGGGAAAATCCGGGCTGCAAAACTCTGGTGAGATGTGGTCAGAGGATAAACGAAAATAAAGAGAAGATGTCTAACAGGAAAAAGAGTAATAAAATTCTAATTGTAGATGATTCTGCGATTAACAGAGCCATTCTTGCGGATATGCTGGAAGAACGATATGAGATCCTGGAAGCGGAAAATGGAGTAGAGGCAGTGGAACTGCTCCACAACTATGGAACGAAGATTTCACTTGTTTTACTGGATGTTGTTATGCCAAAGATGGATGGATTTGAAGTGCTGGCAATGATGAATCGCTATCACTGGATAGAAGAAATCCCGGTAATTATGATTTCAGCAGAAAACTCCCACTCTGTTGTGGAACGGGCATATGAACTCGGTGCAGCTGATTATATCAGCAGACCATTTGATGAAGTAATTGTCTGCCGCAGGGTAGTCAATACAATGATGCTGTATTCCAAACAAAAACGACTGATTTCTATGATCGCAGATCAGATGTATGAGAGCGAGAAAAACAGTACGTTGATGATTTCGATTTTAAGTCACATTGTGGAATTCCGGAATGGTGAAAGCGGTCTTCACGTGCTGCATATCGGGACAGTAACGGAGATGCTTTTGAAGCGCCTGCGGGAAAAGACAGATAAATATAATCTGAGTCCGGAAAGAATCTCGCTGATCAGTAAGGCGGCAGCTTTCCATGATATTGGAAAGATTTCGATTTCAGAAGAAATTCTGAACAAACCAGGCAGGCTGACAGAGGAAGAATTTGAGATTATGAAGACACACTCGCTGATTGGGGCAAATATGCTGGAGGACCTTCCGCTTCACAAAGAAGAACCGTTGGTGGAAGTGGCTTACGAGATTTGCAGGTGGCATCATGAGCGTTATGACGGCAGAGGGTATCCGGACGGACTGAAAGGAGAGGAAATACCAATTTCGGCTCAGGCAGTTTCGATTGCGGACGCCTATGATGCGCTGACGAGTGAACGTGTGTATAAAAAAGCATTTTCACATGAAAAATCACTTCAAATGATTCTAAATGGCGAGTGCGGTTGTTTTCATCCTTTGCTTTTGGAATGTCTGAGTGATATTTCTGATCGGATTCAGGAAGAGCTAACGCTGCGTTCCTTTGGACAGGAGAGCAGAAAGGAAATCCGGACGATCACAGAACAGCTGTTGTCACAGAAAGAAATTACAGCATCTAACCGTACACTGAACCTTTTGGAAGAAGAGCGGATTAAGTTTCAGTTCTTTTCTTCGTTATCATCAGAGATTCAGTTTGAGTATACGAATATCCCATCAATGCTGACATTGTCAGAATGGGGAGCCAAACAGTTAAGATTGCCGCAGGTAATGCTGAATCCAATGGAACAGGAGCAGCTTTTACGAATGATACGAAAAGAGGATTTGAGCTGTCTGGAACAGTTGTTAAAAGCAGCAGATGCGGAACATCCGGTTGTAGAATTTGAGTGCGATTTGTTTATCGAAGGGATACACAGGCGAAAACGATTGATCTGCAGAACGATGTGGGGCAATGCAGGAAAAGCAGCGTATGAAGGCGTGATAGGTAAGGTGCTTGATTCCGGAGGCGGTGCAGAAGAACTGAATCGGCTGCAGCAGTTGGTAATGCTGGATCCGTTAACCGGTTTGTACAATCGGGCATATGCAAGAAAAAAAGTAGAAAGCTGTTTGCAGAAGCATCCGGAAGAAGAATTTACAATGATGATTTTTGACCTGGATTATTTTAAAAATGTAAACAGGCAGAGAGGCCACAGTTTTGGTAATCGGCTGCTAAAGTATATGGCAGAATTGCTCCGAAGCAATGTGGAGGAAGGGGCACTTATCGCCAGAATCGGAGGAGATGAATTCCTCGTATTTCAGCGGTGTCATTCTAAGCAGGAAGATACAGTGGAGAAGATATTTGAGTCGCTCACAGGAGAGTATGACGGAGTACATATTTCAGTGAGCATGGGGATTGCGGAAACACCTTTTGTAGACCGTTCTTATGATATGCTGTATCGCTGTGCAGACCGGGCGCTCTATGAGGCAAAATGCCAGGGGCCGGGAAATTCTTCTAATTTTAAAATGAGTGTGCAGACGGATTTGGTTCCGACTGCTATTTCAGAAATTGAGGAGACGGTGAAAGATAATTTCGTATAAGCTTGTTAGAAACTGTTGGAGGGAAAGTATATGACATTGCAGGAGTTATATGAGAAACTAGGCGGAAACTATGAGGGGATTTTGGAACGATTTGGAAAAGAAGAGCGAATTCAGCGTTTTGTTCTTTTATTCTTAAAAGATGACAGCTATGATTTATTCCTTGGTGAATTTGAAAAGCAGAATATTTCAGAAGCTTTTCGGGCAATTCATACACTCAAAGGCGTCTGTATGAATCTGGGATTTGAAGCGCTCTTTGCTCCGGTAAACGAGATAACGGAAGCGCTGCGGCGGGAAGATCTTCAGAAAGGAGAAGAATGGAAAGAATCGCTTGTCAGTGAGTATAAACGTCACATAGAACTGATTCGCAAGTATGAGAGGGAATGTCATGGATGTTAAGGGAAATAGAATTGCAGATGCACTTCACGAAGAAGATGCGGTCTATGATGAAAAAACAGGGAGAGCTGCATTTGGATATTGTTCTCCGGAGATACAACTGCTCCAGGACATTGCGAGTGAGACGGTAGATGATATTTATGTGATTGATAAGAGTAATTATAATCTCCTTTATGCAAATGATCTGAAAAGAACGTATGAAGCAGAGAAAGCCCCATCAGGGTGTAAATGTTATGAATTTTTGTACGGGAAAACAGAGCCTTGTAAGTATTGTACTTTGAATTCGCATGATCCGGATGATAGAATACATGAGATGAATTTTGAAGAAGAAGGGCGGTTCTACACAACGCGATTCCGGGAGACAAACTGGAATGGAATCCCGGCCTACATCAAGTATGTAAGAGATATTACAGAAGAGATGGAGATGAAAAAGGAAAAAGAGCGGTTAGAACAATATTTTCAGACGGTATTAAAATATCTTCCGGGCGGTGTCGCAGTGGTCCGGCATGAGCTGGACGGCGCTCTGACTCCGGAGTATCTGTCAAATGGATTTGCAGAGATGGTTGACATGCCGATGGAAGAAGCCTGGAATATGTATAAAGAAGATGCACTTTCAGGGGTACATCCGGATGATCAGGGGTATGTGAAAGAAACACTGGATCAGTGTATTCGGGAGCAGAAAGAGAGATATGAACTGCAATATCGACTTCGAACCGGTCGCGGAGATTATATATGGGTTAATGTAAAGTTCTCTTTAATCCAAAGTGATGGTGGAAATGCAAGAGTATATGCGGATTATCATGACATTACAGTGGAGAAGAAGATGCAGGAACAGCTGCGTCAGCAGTATAAAGAACAGATTTTTCAGCATTATCTAATGACAGGACCGGACACATTGATTTTGGGACACTGCAATATTACACAGGATAGAATTATAGAGATTGTAGATCATACAGATTCCGAACTGCTTGCGAACTTTGGATATGTAAGAGAAGATTTTTTTAAAGGAATCGGAACACTGATTGTTGATGAGAAGGAACGAGAGCAGTTTTATGCAAAATATTTAAACGAACCGTCAATACAGGCATTTGAAAATGGGATCACAGAAGTAGTAATGCCTTGTTATGTACAGTTGCCAAAGAATCAGGAAGGCCGCTATGTGCAGTTTAAAGTGAATCTGGTGGAGACACCGGATACAGGAGATATTACGGGAATCTTAACGGTTACAGACATTACGGAAAAAACGATTCGGGAGAAGATTCTTCTTCAACTGTCATCTATAAGTTATGACCTTGTTGCAGATGTGGATCTGTTGAATGATCACTATCAGATTGTCAGCGGCGGTGACGATAATATTAACGAGGAAAGCGGAGCTTATACGAAACGTTTGGAACGGATCTTCCAAAGTCTTGTCATCGATGCAGATCAGGAGCGGACAAAATCTATGCTGGATGGAAAATTGATCATGGAACGGCTGAAAAAGCAGTCGACATATTCTTTTACCTACTCCATTCGAAATGCACAGGGAAGTATTGCAACGAAAAATATGATTATTTCTGCGATTGATTTGCGTCTGGGACGGGTTTGCTTTGTGCGTTCAGATGTGACGGAGATGCTGGAGGCAGAGCTCAAAGCTAAAAAATGAATTGGAAAAAGCGTTGTCAGAGGCAGAAAAAGCAAGTCGTGTTAAGAGTGATTTTCTGTCCTCTATGAGTCATGACATCCGTACACCGATGAATGCCATTGTAGGAATGACAACACTTGCGTTGGCAAATTTAAACCAAAAAGAAAAGGTGCATGATTATTTACATAAAATTTCTGTGTCATCACAGCATCTGCTGAGTCTGATCAATGATGTGCTGGATATGAGCCAGATTGAGCAGTCTAAAATTCACTTGAACTGTGCGTCTGTTCACGTAGAAGAGTTGATCGATCAAATTGCATCTATTATGGTATCCCAGTCAAAAGATGCAGGCTTGAACTTTGTGATTGAAAAAGGTGCATTTGCACATCCGCAGTTTATGGGAGATTTGCTGCGTATAAAACAGATTTTGATTAATCTGTTAAGTAATGCATTCAAATTTACAATGGAAGGCGGCAAAGTTACTTTTCGGACAGAAGAGATTCCGGCAGTTGTTCCGGGGAAAGTCCGCTACCGTTTTTGCGTGGCAGACACAGGGATTGGCATGAGTCAGGAGTTTCAGGAACGATTATTTGAACCATTTATCAGAAGTGAGAGTGTTGTACGCGTAGAAGGAACAGGTCTTGGGCTTAGTATTACAAAAGGACTTGTGGATCTGATGGGAGGAAATATCTCTGTTGAGAGTAAGTTACATCAGGGAAGTACGTTCACAGTTGAATTAGAATTTGAAGAGATTGCTGAAGAAGAGAAGCACACCGTGCTTGCAGACGGCGAAACTATCAAAGAAATATTAAGTGGAAAACACTTCCTTTTAGTAGAAGATAATGCAATTAATTCAGAAATTTTAGGAGAACTGCTTCAGATGAGAGGCGCGACGTATACCTTGAAAGAGAATGGACAAGAGGCGGTGGAAGCATTTGCCTCGTGTGCTCCCGGAACATATGATGCGATATTTATGGACATTCAGATGCCGGTTATGGACGGTTATGAAGCGACAAGAAGAATTCGCAGTCTGTCTCATGCAGAGGCAAAAGACATTATAATCCTTGCGATGACTGCAAATGCATTTGCAGAAGATGTTCAGAAATCCATCGAAGCGGGTATGAATGGGCATATTGCAAAGCCGGTTGATATGGATCTTCTGTGCAAGACACTGGAAAAGTTACTGTAATGATTGAATGAATATAAAAAACACACTGGAACTTCAGGATACATATAGGAGGTATCCATAAAGACTCCAGTGTGTTTTACTGTTTAGAGCAGTAGCTTAATTGTCTTCTGCTATGTAGTCAGATGTTTCAGAAAGATCTGCTTCTTCCGGTTCATATCGTTTGAAAATCTTGCGGAAAAATACAGACTGAATGTAAGCAACACCAGCAGTACCGCCGATCATGCTGACAAAAAGTGTTGTATAAAGGGCATAACCAGATCTTGTAGCAATAAAAATAATTAAAACATCGATGAGAATAAACAATACAGTAAACGGAAGATGGGCAATGCTCATCAATAATGAATTTTTAATTGTAACTTTCACGCTGTTAACAAATCTTGCAAGAATCGGGAATACATAAGTAAACATACAGAAAATAATGAGTGAAATAGAAAAAATTCCGATTCGAAGCGGTTTCGCCCAACTTACTGTCATCGTTTTTACAATCTGTGTATCCGCATACATAACCCATCCGATCAGCAGAAAAAGAATCCAGATGATCGTTCCCTGTTTGAAATTCATTCGGAAAGACTTAAAAAAGTCTTTTCCAATATAAGTTTCTTCATTTTTGACCATTTTTAATGCAACACTGTACATGGCAGTCAGAGAAGCACCGATCGTAACAATTGGGATGCTGCACAAAAGAAATAAAAGGTTTAAATACATTAAGTCGAACAACTTCCCGAGAAAACGCATTACGGGATTGTCCAAATCAAAAAGTCTGTTCATAAATACCCTCCTAAAAAGCAATCTGATTAAGATTATAGTAGATTAATGTCGGAAAAGCAAGTCGGAGCACTGTGAAGATTTATAAAAATATTATAAGAAATTTATAAAATGTTGATGATTCTGGGTAAAAAAGCAGTTCTCACTTGACGAACCTTGTTAAAACATTTACAATATGATTGCGGTGAAAATCGCAAAATTTGTTAGTAATATGAGATATTCCAAAGATGCTCATATTCAAGATACCAAATATTTACAAAAAATACGAGGAGGTCGTAAAGACATGGCAAAATGGGTTTATATGTTCACTGAAGGTGACGCTTCTATGCGTAACACTCTTGGTGGAAAAGGTGCTAACCTTGCTGAGATGACAAAATTAGGTCTTCCGGTACCACAGGGATTCACAATCACAACAGATGCTTGTACACAGTACTATGAAGACGGAAGAAAGATTAACGATGAAATCATGGAACAGATCATGGATGCAATCGTTAAAATGGAAGAAGTTACTGGAAAGAAATTTGGTGACAAAGAGAATCCACTTCTTGTATCTGTTCGTTCAGGAGCAAGAGCTTCTATGCCTGGTATGATGGATACAATCCTTAACCTTGGTCTGAACGAAGAGGTTGTTGAGACATTAGCTTCTGCATCAGGAAATGCTCGTTGGGCTTGGGACTGCTACAGAAGATTTATCCAGATGTACTCTGACGTAGTTATGGAAGTAGGTAAGAAATACTTCGAAGAGCTGATCGACAAGATGAAAGAAGAAAGAGGCGTAAAACAGGACGTAGAACTGACAGCTGAAGATCTTCATGAACTTGCAGAACAGTTCAAAGCTGAATATAAAGAAAAAATCGGTGAAGAATTCCCTACAGATCCAAAGGAACAGTTAATGGGAGCTATCAAAGCTGTATTCCGTTCTTGGGACAACCCACGTGCTAACGTATACCGTCGTGACAACGATATCCCATATTCTTGGGGAACAGCTGTTAACGTACAGATGATGGCATTCGGTAACATGGGAGATGACTGTGGTACAGGTGTTGCATTTACTCGTGACCCAGCTACAGGAAATAACGGTCTGTTCGGTGAATTCCTGACAAATGCTCAGGGTGAAGACGTTGTTGCAGGTGTTCGTACACCAATGCACATTTCTGAAATGGAACAGAAATTCCCAGAAGCTTTCGTACAGTTCAAAGAAGTATGCCAGATTCTTGAAAAACACTACAGAGATATGCAGGATATGGAGTTTACAGTAGAGCATGGTAAACTTTACATGTTACAGACACGTAACGGTAAGAGAACAGCTCAGGCTGCTCTTAAAATCGCTTGCGATTTAGTAGATGAAGGAATGAGAACAGAGGAAGAAGCAGTAGCTATGATCGATCCTCGTAACCTTGATACATTACTTCACCCACAGTTTGATGCAGCTGCAATCAAAAAAGCTGTACCGGTTGGAAAAGCTTTAGGAGCATCTCCGGGAGCTGCTTGCGGTAAGATCGTTTTCACAGCTGAAGACGCAAAAGAATGGGCTGCAAGAGGAGAGAAAGTTGTTCTTGTTCGTCTTGAGACATCACCGGAAGATATCGAAGGTATGAAAGCTGCTCAGGGTATCCTGACAGTTCGTGGTGGTATGACATCTCACGCAGCAGTTGTTGCTCGTGGTATGGGTACATGCTGTGTATCCGGATGTGGAGACATCACAATGGACGAAGCTAATAAGAAATTCACATTAGCAGGAAAAGAATACCATGAAGGAGATTTCTTATCTCTTGATGGATCAACAGGTAACATCTATGATGGTCTGATTCCTACAGTTGATGCTACAATCGCTGGAGAATTCGGAAGAATCATGGGATGGGCTGACAAATACAGAACATTAAAAGTTAGAACAAATGCAGATACACCGGCAGACGCTAGAAAAGCTCGTGAGCTTGGCGCTGAAGGTATCGGTCTTTGCCGTACAGAGCATATGTTCTTTGAAGGAAACAGAATTGATGCATTCCGTGAAATGATCTGTTCTGAGACAGTAGAAGAAAGAGAAGCTGCTCTTGAGAAGATTCTTCCGGAACAGCAGGGAGACTTCGAAAAATTATACGAAGCACTGGAAGGAAATCCGGTTACAATCCGTTTCTTAGATCCGCCGCTTCATGAATTCGTTCCTACAACAGAGGAAGATATCAAGAAACTTGCTGATACACAGGGCAAAACAGTTGAACAGATTAAAGCAATCATTGATTCTTTACATGAGTTCAACCCAATGATGGGACATCGTGGACTTCGTCTTGCTGTAACATATCCGGAAATCGCTAAGATGCAGACAAAAGCTGTTATCCGTGCAGCAATCAATGTACAGAAAGCACATGCAGACTGGGCAGTAAAACCGGAAATCATGATTCCATTATCTTGTGATGCAAAAGAATTAAAATATGTTAGAGATATGGTAGTAGAGACAGCTGATGCTGAAATCGCAGCAGCAGGCGTTGAGTTAAAATACGAAGTTGGTACAATGATCGAGATCCCAAGAGCTGCTCTTACAGCTGATGAGATTGCTAAACAGGCAGACTTCTTCTGCTTCGGTACAAACGATTTAACGCAGATGACATACGGATTCTCTCGTGATGATGCTGGTAAATTCTTAGAAGCTTACTACGATGCTAAGATCTTCGAGAACGATCCATTTGCAAAATTAGACCAGATCGGTGTAGGTAAGCTTATGGAAACAGCTATCAAATTAGGAAAACCGGTTAACCCGAACCTGCATGTAGGTATCTGTGGAGAACACGGTGGAGATCCAAGTTCTGTAGAATTCTGCCATAAGATTGGTTTAGACTACGTTTCTTGTTCACCATTCCGTGTGCCGATCGCAAGACTTGCAGCAGCACAGGCAGCTATTAGTGAAAAGAACGCAAACTAATTGCGAATTTCATAGTAAATATAGCATTTTAACATAAGAAAATGTCTTATTCTCAGGTAAAACTGAGAATAAGGCATTTTTTAATTTGACAATAAAAGTTTCTTCTTGACAAATTCTATTTGGGTAGTTTATACTAACCAAAGATTAGTTAAAGCTAACTTTAAGGAGAATGAAATGATTAAGAAGAGATTAATTCAACTGTCAGAAGATTCTATGAAACATATTAAAAGAAATGTATTTTATCAATGGCTGGCATTGTGTGCAAATATTATCCTTGTTTTGAGTGTCAGCAATTTTATAGAACAATTGTACCATAACAGAATGAGCGGAATCGGCATGAGAGCTCTTGTGATGAGTTTGGCTGTTGGGATGCGGTTTATCTGTACGAGAGCGGCATCTAAGGAAAGCTTTCTTGCCAGCCGGGATGTGAAAAAGATCTTGCGGGAGAAGATTTACGATAAACTTTTGCGGCTTGGACCATCTTATTCTGAGAGAGTATCTACTGCGGAAGTGATTCAGATAACGGTGGAAGGGGTAGACCAGTTGGAAACCTATTTTGGTCAGTATTTGCCGCAGCTTTTTTACAGTCTCCTTGCTCCGGTTACACTCTTTGGCGTATTGGCATTTATTCATCTGAAGGCAGCTCTTGTACTGCTTCTTTGTGTTCCGCTTATTCCGATTGCGATTATATGCGTACAAAAGGTTGCAAAGCGGCTGCTTGGAAAGTACTGGGGGCAGTATGCGAAACTTGGGGATAGTTTTTTAGAAAACCTTCAGGGGCTTACGACGCTGAAAATCTATGAGGCAGATGCGAAACGACATAAGCAGATGAATGAAGAGGCAGAGCAGTTTCGGATTGTGACAATGAAGGTATTGAAGATGCAGCTGAATTCCATTATCGTAATGGATATTGTGGCGCTTGGAGGGGCGGCAGCGGGAATTATTACCGGTTTGAAAGCGTTTCAGGCGGGAGTTGTCGGAATCGGAGGAATGTTTGCTATTCTGCTGCTCTCTGCCGATTTCTTTATTCCGATGCGTCAGCTTGGATCTTTCTTTCATGTGGCAATGAACGGGATGGCAGCCAGCGATAAGATTTTTAGACTGCTGGATTTGGAAGAAGAGATGAGCAAAGCGAAAACGGTGCAGGAAGACCGCTTCGATATTTCAGCAGAAAATCTTACATTTGCATATGAGGCGGAGCGGCCGGTTCTTGATGAGATTCATTTTCATATGAAACCGGGACAGTTTACAGCGCTTGTCGGAAAGAGCGGATGCGGAAAGAGTACGATTGCCTCTCTTATATGTAAACGGACGACGGGATATGAGGGCAATCTGAAATTTGGCGGTCAGGAAATCTGTGAGTTATCAGAAGAGGGACTGCAGGAAAAGATTACGCTCGTTTCTATGAATAGTTATCTGTTCGGAGGAACAGTCCGGGAGAATCTCTGCATGGCTAAGGCAGATGCAGGAGAAGAAGAATTGTGGCGTGTGCTTGAAATCGTTCGGCTTTCAGAGTTTTTGAAAACGCAAAATGGATTAGATACGATATTAAAAGAGCGGGGAGAGAATCTTTCCGGCGGTCAAAGACAGCGGTTGGCGCTGGCAAGAGCCTTGCTCCATGACAGTCCGGTCTATGTGTTTGACGAGGCAACGAGTAATATTGATGTGGAAAGTGAAGAACGGATTATGGAAGTGATCCGGGAACTGGCGAAGCAGAAAATGGTACTTATGATTTCACACAGGCTTGCCAATACAGTTTGCGCAGATCAGATTTATATGTTAGAGAAAGGTAAGATAGTGGGAAGCGGTACCCATGAAACACTGTTGGATTCGTGCAGTCCATATGCGAAGATGTGGAACAGTCAGAAAGAATTGGAACAATATGCGGGAGGAAAAGGACATGTATAAAACAATACAAAAGAAGACGAACTTTCAGATTATGCTGAAGTTGACAGGACTTGTAAAACCGCTTGGTGGAACGATGGCAATGGCAGTCATCTGTGGCGTGACAGGATTTCTGTGTGCCAACTTTATTACGATTTTAGGTGCATACGGAGTATTGTCGGTCATTGGAGAGACAGAAGTATCTATGAAATTGGTTATGCTCTTACTTCCGATACTGGCAATCCTTCGTGGGATTCTTCATTATGCAGAGCAGACTTGTAATCATTATATTGCATTTAAAATTCTTGCTATGATTCGTGACAGGGTATTTGCTGTGCTTCGCAAATTATGTCCGGCTAAATTAGAAGGAAAAGAAAAGGGAAATTTGATTTCAGTTATTACATCAGATATTGAATTATTGGAAGTGTTTTTTGCCCATACGATTTCTCCGGTATTGATTGCGGTTCTGATGACAGCGATCATGACAGGATATATTGGAACACTTCATCCGCTGCTTGGAATTTATGCAATGGGAGCATATCTTTTGATCGGGGCAGCACTGCCAGTGTGGATTTCCAGAACAAGCAGGGATTGGGGAAAGAAACTTCGGAACCTGTCCGGAACTTTGAGCAGCTATGTATTAGAAAATCTGAGAGGACTTCGGGAAGTACTTCAGTATGGCTGCGGAGAAGAGAGAAAGAAAGGTATGGGAGAACGAACTGAAAAAATGCTGGAAGCGGATTGGTATGTGAAACGCGCAGCGGGTTTTGGAATGGCAATGACCGGAGCGGGAATTTTTCTTCTCTCCCTTGGAATGTTTGGGTTGTCAGCTTATTTCTATCAGGCAGGAAAGATTGGATTTGGGGAAATGGTATTGGCAGTAACGGCGATGTTCAGTTCTTTTGGGCCGGTAGTGGCGCTGGCAAATCTGGGAAGTACGCTTCAGGGGACGCTGGCAAGTGCAAGAAGGGTATTGGAACTTTTGGAAGAAGAGCCGGTTGTAACGGAGAATGTGGGAGATGGTTATGCGGTACTTTCAGGCGAGGCAGAGATTGATTGCCGGGATGTGAGTTTTTCCTATGAAAAAGAGAAAATTCTTGATGGAGTAACATTGAAGATGAACCCAAATCATATTATCGGGATTGTCGGAAAGAGCGGAAGCGGCAAGTCAACACTTCTGAAATTATTAATGCGGTTCTGGAATGCAGATGCGGGTGAAATAGAGATTGCCGGGGAAGAGATTTCTAACATCAAAACGTCATCTCTGCGGGCGTATGAGAGCTATGTTACCCAAGATACACATTTATTTAATGACAGTATCGCAGAGAATTTAAGAATTGCGGCGCCGGATGCTACGATGGAAGAACTGAAAGAAGCCTGTCAAAAGGCAGCAGTCCATGATTTTATCGAAACACTTCCGGAGGGATATGATACAAAGGTAGGAGAACTTGGCGACACGCTGTCCGGCGGAGAACGGCAGAGATTAGGAATTGCCCGTGCATTTCTTCACAGAGCGCCGATCATGCTTCTGGATGAACCGACGAGTAATCTGGACAGCCTCAATGAGGGAGTAATTTTAAAGGCGCTTTACCAAGAGAGAAAAGACCGTACAGTAGTTCTTGTATCTCACAGGTTATCAACGATGTCTATTGCAGATGAAGTAATTCAAATGGAAAGCGGGAGGATGAGTTAAATGAAAACAAGAAAATTATTGTGGGCTGCGGCAGGATTTCTTTTGACGGGAATTGGTGCGGCAGGAGCAATGATTCCATTAGTTCCCTGTGTCGTATTTCTGCTCGGAGCGGCATTTTGCTTTGCGAAAAGCAGCAGGAAACTGGAGAACTGGTTTTGTGGAACAAAGCTCTATAAAAACAATCTGGAAACCTATGCAAAAGGCGAAGGCATGACAAGAAAAACAAAGGTTGGGATTATGGCAGGCGTTACCATTACAATGGGAATTGGATTTGCTATGATGGGAGCTGTACCGATGGGCAGAGCAGTTTTGGTGATTGTATGGATATTCCATGTCATATACTTTGGATTCCGGGTGAAAACGGTGGAAGCTTCGGTGTAGAGAAGGGAAACGGCTTTACTTTTATAACCAGTAGCGTTATAATCTCACTTATATTTCAAAAATGAGGTGACAACATGATAACCGAAAAAAAAGAAAAACAGATTCTGCTGATGTCGTTTTTCTCAGGATTGATGTTTGCTGTTGTAGAATTTATTTTTTCTATATACAGTCATTCGCAGTCTGCATTGACAGATGCAGTATACGATGCATCAGAACTTGTCTTTATTGCGCTGCTGCTGTTTTTGACACCGTTGTTTCATAAGCCTGTATCAGAAAAACATCCTTACGGATATTTTCAGATTGAATCAATATTTGTCATAATTAAAGGGGTTATGATGCTTTCGGTAACGATGGGAGTATCGGCAGAAGTGCTGGATTCTGCTTTGTCAGGAGGAAATCCGGTAGACCATGCACAAGTTTCGCTGTTCCAGTTTTGTCTTGGGGCAGCCAGTATTGTTATTTTTCTAATCATGAAACGGCTGAACCGTAACTTATCCTCCCCGACGATTACCGCAGAACTTCTTGGCTGGAAACTAGATATTGTATATAGTTTGGGCATGTCTCTTGCCTTTTTTGTATCGATGTATCTGGAAAAAACACCGCTTGGATTTCTTACGCCGTACTTTGACCAGATTGTAGCGGTCATCGTTATGGTATTCATGCTTCCAGAAAGTATAAAGGTACTGTGGGGAGCGGTAAAAGATCTTTTTCTGTTTTCACCGGATGAGACATTCATGGAGGAAGTCAAAGAAATCTGTCATCCGATACTGGAACAATACCAGTTTACGCCTGTCTTTTTCGATATTACGAGAACGGGACGGAATTTGTGGATTGCGATATATTTTCAGATTGAGGCAGACAGCCTGGAAGTAAAAAATCTGGAACTTGCATTAAAAGTTCTAAATGAAAAAGCAAAAGAAGCTTTCCAGGAGTCTACCTGTGAGCTGATTTTAGTGCCGTAAACTTAAGGCGGATTTAACCGTTGATCTCACTGAGATAGCGGTAGATCGTTGCCGATGAACAGGAAAATTGTCCTGCAACAAAGGAAATTGCTCCTTTGAGCTGGAAAAGTCCTCTGTCATGCAGTTGGCGTATCAGTTCTTTACGTTCACTTTGCGTTAGCCGATCCAGCGGTGTTGAAATGGAAGCAGTTGTATCGTCAAAAATTTTCTGCATAAGTGAATGAATGTCCATAGAGAAATGTTCTGTAATTTCCGGAATGCTGTCGGACGTCTCGGAACTTGAGAACGAAAGCGTTTTGGAAAATGCAGGAACATTTGCAGAAGCAGAAGCCGGATGTATGACCGCCATTAGCTTCTCGTGGAGTTCCATGAACCGGCTGTCATCAAAATTAATGCACAGAAGTCCAACAGGGATGCCGGAAGAATCTTTAATAAACATCGTAGAAGAGCGCAGCACATGCCCGTTTTCAGCGATGCCTTTATAGTTTACAAGAAAATCATGGGATTCGTATAATTTTCTGGAAAGCATCTGAAGCGCAGCATTGGTCAGTGGACTTCCAACCGTTCGGCCGCTGATGCTACTGTTTGCAATGGCGATGATGCAGTTGTGTTCAGGAGTCAGATCCTGAAGAACGATCTCATAATCCGGTCCTAACGTCTGACCGAGAAATTCGACGAGGGGGATGTAGGGCTGTAAAATATTAGATATCATATCATAGCTTCCTTTTCCTTATTAGAATTAATTTTTTCCCGAAAACGGTTCTGAAGAAATCAGTTTTGTCAATACAAGACTTTCTGATTCTACCTGTGATTTCAGATCAAAAATCAGATGACATTGCTGCCTGATATCGGCGGCACGTTCCTCACATTGTGCTTTGATACGTGTCAGACGTTCCTCATACAAAGCGACGCTGTGATTGTCATCAGCGCCTGATGGCAGCATGGATTCTTCCAGGCAGGCTTTTTGATACATCTGTTCTACAGTCTCCAACTGTTTTAGCAAATCCGGAATTTTCTTTAAATATTCATTATAAACTTCGATAAAATGTGATTCTTTCTGATTCGAAAATAATATTTCCATAAGATTCTCCTTTTTAACTCTTTATCCGCGCAGTCCTGCGATCAGTCGATTCGGGTGGATCAGCAGTTCTAATCCATCTTCGATAGAAGAGACGCAAATGTCTGCCTCTTTGAGAAGCTTTCCATATACGCCTTCCTTTCCCATGACTGCAACGGAAAATGCGGCTTCTTTCAACATGAGTTCGTCATTGCGTCCATTGCCAAAGGCGGCACATCGTCTTGCACCGACCGATTTTAATAATTCTTTTTTGTAATCTCTTGCATTTCCTGATGGAAATGTCTGTAAATAAACCGGAAGCTGTTCACACTGTTCTTTTGCCGTTCCATTGGTATCTGCAGTCAGCACATAGATACGAAAATTGCCGGCAAGAGTGATCAGCCTTTGACAAACACTCTTTGGAATGACGCCGTCCACAGCGATAGTTCCGTTAAAATCAAGAAAAATAGTGTCAAGTTCTAATGTTTTATATTCCGGTATCTCTATTCTCATAACAACCTCCTGTATGCTTTCCGGCGGAAATAATCTATTAGCTTTAGTATAGTGCAAAAATTGTTTAAAGTCCATGATAATCAATAGAGAAATACAGGATAAAAAAAGAGCAAAAGAATATAAAATTAACCAAAAATTTATATATTTTTGTGCAAAATGTAGTATAATAGAGTTAAATTCCGAATAAGAGGTGAGAAAATGAGACAGCCGAAGAAAGAACCATTGTATAAAAGTTTTGGTTATGCATTTGAAGGGATTTTTGCCGGAATCCGAAAGGAACGGAATATGAAGATTCACTGTGTGGCAGCGATAGGAGTGACAGCAGCGGGAATACTATTTCATATTTCTGCACTGGAGTGGTGTATCTGTCTGGTATTGTTTGGAATGATTATGGCGCTGGAACTTGTGAATACAGCAATTGAGGCAGTAGTAGATCTTGTGACGGAAGAGAAGCGTCCCCTTGCCAAGCTGGCAAAGGACACTGCCGCCGGAGCAGTTCTGATTGCGGCACTTATGGCAGCAGCAGCGGGACTTACTATATTTCTTCCAAAGCTTTCTCAGCTTTTTTCGCTGTGAAAGAACCGGATAAGGAAGCGCAGAATATGCAGAGAGAGGAGCATGTAACATGGATGGATTTGGAGATAATATTAAGAAACTTTTGTTAGCAGGGATTGGTGTTGTGGCAACAACAGCAGAAAAATCAAAAGAGATGCTGGATGAGATGGTAGAAAAAGGCGAACTGACAGTGGAGCAGGGGAAGGCGCTGAATGAAGAGTGAAACACAACATTAAGAAAACGGTAAAAGAGAAGATGAATGTGGCAGAAGAGCCGGATTCACCGGAAGAAATCAGCGAGATGCTTGAGAAGATGTCGCCGGAGATGATCGAGGCGCTGAAAGAGCAGCTTGCAGCGATGGAGGCAGCAGATGAGCAGGCAGGAAACGCAGGAGTACCGGACTAGATTAAAAGAGATGACAGGGGTGCTGAAAAAGCACGGGATTACAAGAGGTGTAACGCCGGAGAAACTTCGCCTCATTCTGGAAGACCTGGGACCTACATTTATCAAATTGGGACAGATTATGTCTATGCATTCGGATATTTTGCCGAAGCGATATTGTGATGAACTGATGCGGCTTCGCTCGGAAGTTGCCCCAATGAGTTTTTCAGAAGTGGAGGAAGTTCTAGAGAGTGCTTATGGATGCCCCTGGAGTGAAATATTTACAGCAATAGACGATACCCCTCTTGGCTCAGCTTCTATCGCGCAAGTACATAAAGCGGTATTGAAGAACGGTGCTTCGGTTGTTGTGAAAGTGCAGCGAAGAGGGATCTATGAGACGATGGCAAGAGATATCGGTCTTTTACATCGGGCGGTCAAGCTGCTCCCTCCGGTAAGCCTAAAGGAAATGGTTGACCTTGATATGGTGCTTGATGAACTTTGGGCAGTGACGCGCGAGGAGATGAATTTCCTTACAGAAGCAGCTAATATGGAAGAATTTGCAAGACACAATAAAGCAGTTGCATTTGTAGGTGTTCCAAAGCTTTATCAGGAATATACGAATCAGTTCGTACTTGTTATGGAGCATATTGAAGGGTGCAGTGTGGATGATAAGAAAGCATTGCTCGCTGACGGATATGATCTGGAAGAAATCGGAATTAAGCTGGTAGACAACTATATCAAACAGGTAATGGATGATGGGTTCTTTCATGCCGATCCACATCCGGGCAATGTAAAAGTGTGCGAAGGAAAGATTATCTGGATTGATATGGGGATGATGGGACGGCTGACGGAGAGGGATCGGGAACTTCTCGGACGGGCAATTCAGGGAATTGCAGTCGGAGATGTGGGACTTCTGCAGGATGTTGTGCTGGCGCTTGGAGATTTTAAAGAAAAACCGGATCAGAGCCAGCTTTATGAAGACATCAGCAGTCTGCTTTCAAAGTACGGAACAGCAGATTTTGGCGCGATTGACATTGCAGAGGTAACAATGGATCTTATGGAAGTGATGAAAGAGAATAAGATTATTATGCCTCATGGAATGACTATGCTCGCAAGAGGATTAACACATATGGAAGGTGTGCTGGCAGATATTGCGCCGGAGATCAATATGGTTGAGATTGCATCGAGGCATATGGCGGGAAAAATCCTCGAAGAAAAGAGCTTGAAAAAAGAGCTGAAAAACAGCGGAAAGAATCTGTACAAATCTATTCAAAAAGCAGTCAATATTCCGTCATTATTATCCGATATCCTTCAGGGCTATTTAAAGGGGCAGACGAAAATTAATCTGGAACTTCATGCAGCCGGAGAACTGGAAAGGCTGCTGCGAAGGCTGGTAAGAAATATTGTAATGGGGCTTTGGGTAATGGCGCTTCTGATCAGCTCCAGTATTATCTGCACAACAGATATGACACCGAAGATATGGGGGATTCCGGCGCTTGGAGCGTTTGGATATCTGATTGCTTTTGGGATTGTAATGTATGTATTTTTAAAACATATTTTTTCGAGAAAATAAATGTTTCGGAAGATTGAAAGGGGGATACATGTATGACAGATCATGTAATTATTACGATTGGAAGAGAATTCGGCAGCGGTGGACACGAAATTGGCAACAGGTTGGCAGAGCGTTTGAATATTCCGCTTTATGATCATAATCTGATTGCAATGGCTGCAAGAAAGCTGGCAATTACGAATGAAGAGGCAAGTCAGGTGGATGAGTCAATTCTCGGGAAATTTTTATCCGGCTATGTTGTAAATACCGGAGATTATACGGTGTTTATGAGAGAGGGAGAAGACACAGTGCCGCTTAGCGACAAAGTATTCCGTGCACAGAAAGAGATTATTCTGGAACTGGCGAAGAGAAGTTCATGCATTTTTGTGGGACGATGTGCAGACTATATTCTTGGAGATTATTCCAATTGCATCAATGTATTTGTCCATGCTTATCGTGATGACAGAGTTCGTCGGATCATGCAGATTTACAAATTGGATGAGCGTCAGGCAAAAGAAAAGATTAAGCGGGTAGATAAAGGAAGAAAGCTCTATTATGAGGCGCATACGGGAAGAGAATGGGGAAGTATTGAATCTCATGACATTCTTTTGAATGTGAGTCTTCTTGGTGTGGAAGGAACAGTGGATGCACTGGAGAGCATTTATCGGAAATGGGAACAATCATAAAACTATATAAAACTATATGCAGGACAGGATGGTAATAGACATGGGATTTTTAAATATGTTTGGAAAAGAACCTTCACTGGAGGAAGGAATCAAAGCGCAGCAGGAGACAAAAGGTTCCGTACTTCTTGATGTGCGTTCAGAAGGAGAATATGCGGAAGGTCATCTGGAAGGCAGTGTCAATATTCCGCTAAATAAACTGGCAGGCGTTGATCTGCCAAAAGAAACGCCGCTTTTTGTCTATTGTTTAAGCGGGGCAAGGGCAGGGAGAGCAGTTACCTTTTTGACAAAGATGGGATACAAAGCTGTCAACATCGGCGGGGTATCCGGACATGAAAGTAAATTGGTGCGGTAATTGCAGAAAATAAGAACGAAAAAGAATTCCATTCATAAAGTATCGTAAGGTGATATGGGATGAATGGAATTTCTTTATGCTCATTTGGAGTGGGAGAAGAAATAATGGGACAGAGTATTGGGATGATTTTAGGAAGCTTGCGTAAGGAAAAAGGCTATTCGTTGAAACAATTAAGTGAGGGACTGTGCGACATTTCAGAACTTGCGAAAATGGAAAGCGGAGAGCTGTCGCCGGGGTATTTTCGTTTAGACCGCTTATTTGGCAGATTGGGCGAATCAACAGAACGTTTGGAATATGTGCTGCCAAAAGAAACGTATCGTTTATATGAGCTGCAGTATCAGGTGCAGGCAGCTATTTGTCATTTGCATTTAGAAGAAGCAGAGTATACACTGCAGCTGTATGAGAAAGAAAAAAGAGCAGGGAAAAAGCTTCACAGACAATTTATCGAGCAAGCAAAAGCACAGATATTATGGATTCGTTGGAAACAGGAGAATTCGCTGCATTTGCTGAAAGAAGCATTAAATCATATCGAAAGTGCAATTGTACAGACGATGCAAGGTGAGCGTGCGATTGATCAGCGGATTTTTAGTGCAGAGGAATTAAAACTGCTGCTATTTCGCTGGGAGATTTGCGAGCAGACACAGGAAAAAAGAAACGAAAAGGAATTATGGGAAATTTTAGAATATCTGGAACAGAAGCGCTTAAATCCGGGAGAATTGGTTAAGGTTTATCCATATGCAGTATTATTGCTGAAAAAATACTCCAATCTGCCATATGCGTATTTTCAGAGACGGTTAGAAGACGCATTAGAACTTCTGCGGGAAGAGGGAAGAATTTTATATCTTCCGGAGATATTATGGGAAAATGCATTACTGCTGAAACAGGATGGAAAAGAAGCAGAGGCAGAAGAACTGTTAGAAATGCGAAATGCATTAGTAGAAGTAGAGACAGAATATAATATACATTTTGAAGATTTTCCAATGTTTCAGCATATTAACAGGGCATTTGAATTGGACTATGAAGTGATTCGAAAAAGCCGTCTTGCAAAGAAAATGTCGCAGGAAAAATTATCAGAAGGATTATGTACCAGGGAAGCGCTGTCAAAAATAGAAAGGGGCAAAGTACAGGTTCGGGAAGAACTGATGAAAAAACTTCTGCATCGCCTAAAACGGGAAAGAGAGCGCGTTGGAATGTATGTTGTGGCAGATCGATTTGAAGCGGTGCGGTTGGAAAGAGAAATTGCTGCCAGAAGACAGCGTTTTGAGCATGAAGAGGTAGAAGAAATTTTACAAAAACTAGAAAAAACAGTAGATATGTCAAATATTAAGAATCAGCAGTACATAATATCGGAAAACATCATGACAGAATATTTATGTCATAATATCAAAAGAGAAGAGGCAATAAGGAGATTTAATGAGCTATAACGCTAACATTACCGCATGCGGAGAATGATATTTTGTCTTATCGTTTAACACATAGTGAAAATATTATTTTGAATCGAATTGCCAATCTTTACTCGGAAGGTTCTACAGAGGAAAAAGAAGTAGCAATTTTGTTATGGGAGAGAATATTGAGTAATTATGAAAATAGCGATTTAAACCCTGTTTATAATATCCGGGATTGGGAATTAATAGCAGGAAATATGGCAGGAGTATTGACTGAATTGGAGAGAACAGAAGAAGCATTTGCGTGGAACAGAAAGCGTATGGTTATGATACTGGAAGCTGGCAAAGGAAATGAATTGGGACGTGCTGTTACGACCATGGCTTGTATTAAAGAATTGACCTGCAAAAAAGAAAGCCCGATGTTGTTTCATCAGGCGCTAAATATTTTAAAATTAATGAAAATGAGATATCGTTATCAAGCTGTAAAAGAATATGTAGAAGAAAAAAATGTATAGTGTTTAGACATTTCCATCGCTGCCACCACCGGGATTACCTCTGCTATATAAAAGTATAAAATGAATAAAAATATATAATAAAATAAAAAAACAATAAAATAGTCTGTGAATTAATCTTGAA
>NZ_QRVX01000037.1:0-23909 GCF_003458885.1 Coprococcus sp. AF21-14LB
TTGACTCATGTGAGTCAAATCTGCCCCTGTTTGGAACTATCTATTTCCCGACAGCCCGATTTTTTGAAAAGTGGAGTAACTTAAGCAACTTTTTGTTTATTTAATAAATTTATTTTTTCCAATTATTGCAACTACTGCAGCGCCAAGCAAAGCGATATAAGGAACAGCTGTCGCAGTATCACCTGTTTTTGGGGAAGTAGTTTTATTAGGAGTTGAAGGTTTTGTTTCCGGTTTTACTTCTGGTTTTGTTTCCGGTTTTGTCTCTGGCTTTACTTCCGGTTTTGTTTCTGGTTTTACTTCTGTATCGGCAGTTACAAAATTTTTCTGGATAACTTCATTTGCAGCACCGCCCTGAATTGTGTATACAGAAGAAATTCCAAGTTCATTTAATAATTTTGTTGCTGTCTGAGCACCACGCTTTCCGCTGTTGCAAAGAATATAAACCGGTTTTAAGAAATCAGCTCTATGGGAATTTACATATGCTGTAAATTGTGCCTGTAATGTTTCCGGAAGATTATTATCTTTATCAAATACCGGAACAGACACAGAACCTTTTAAATGACCAGCAGCATATTTCTCAGCACTTCTTACATCTAACAGGAGAATATTTGCATTTCCGACTGCATTTACAGCTTCCTCCGCTGTTACGAACTGATAGCTTACTTCAGCTGTAAACTGAGCTTTTATAACATCACCGGCAGCACCACCTTCGATTGTGGCAATTTTGGAAGGATCTACCCCTGCTGCTTTTAATACTTTTGTAGCTTTTTCTGCACCGCGGCTTCCGCTGTTGCACAGCAGATAAATCTGCTTTTGACTTGGAATTAAATTAAATTTCGCAAAAACAGTCATTTGTGTTTCCAGTGTTGCATCGTCTAAAGGAAAAATAGGACACCATACAGCGTTAGCCAGATGGCCGGCACTGTATTTGTCATATGCACGAACATCAAGAATAATTGTATCGGAACCGGCATTCAGAGCTTCTTCACCTGTAACATAGCGATATAAATGTTCTTTAATGTCCTCGCCGGCAGCACCGCCTTCAATTGTGTAAATGGAGCTGTTATCATAACCACAGTTGATTAATAATTCAGTGGCACGTTGAGCACCGCGTTTTCCGCTATTGCAAAGAATGTAGATTTTTTTCTGGAATTCTGCTGGATTACTGTTTACATATGCAGTGAACTGTGTTGAAAGTTCTTCCGGAAGATTATTATTTTCGTCAAATACAGGAAGAGAAAGAGAGCCTTTCAAATGACCAGCAGCATAGCGTCCGGCGCTTCTTACATCGAGCAGTAATACATCATCTGCACCGATTGCAGCAATAGCATTATTGCCGGAAATGAATTGATATGGAATTTCAGAGACTGCATTAACAGATAATTCTGCTTCAACAGCCTCATGATTTGTCTCTTCAACAATTTCTGCTTCAATTACTTCCTGATCAGAATTTTCTTGTTCAGCTGTGAGTTCTTCAGCGGCAGTTGGCACCTGTTCAGAGTCTGTCAAATCAGCTGCCATAGACACAGTAGAACTGCTGAAGACGAGAGCTCCTGCTAAAAGGAGCGTTAAAAAGTTTCTTTTCATTTTCAGTTTCCTCCGTTAAAGTTGCTTAAGTTCTCTACATAGGATTATATATGTTTTCGTGATAAGACAAAAATAGTTTATATCTATAAAAAAGTTTATCTATAGAGAATGACAATTAGACAAAGTTTGCATGGATAGATATACTTTATATTGGAGAAAATGTGAGGAAATATTAATGATAGATTATCGAAAAGAGATGGAGAAGTGTACACAGTGCGGAGAATGTACGGCACACTGTACTTTTTTACAAAAGTATCATTTGGACTTTAGTCTGCAGCAGATAGAGAGATTGAAGGAGTTGTCATATTCCTGTTTTTTATGTGGAACATGTAAAATACACTGTCCGGAAGCAATTGATGGAAGTGAAATTATGCAAGCATTGCGTGCAGAATGTGTAAATATAGACGGACAGGAGTTTGTGCCGACTGGATTTGAGAAAATGATTGAGGAAAAGGCAGACTATTTATATAAGAATTACCACTATGCGAATCAGAAGAGTGTAATTTTTATGGGATGTAATTTTCCGGCATATTTTCCGAAAACAGCACGGCGTATAAGTGAATATTTTTTGAAATACTATCAAATTGGAACGGTGTATGAATGTTGCGGAAAGCCGATAATGGATTTAGGGCTTTCAAAAAAGGCAGAAAAGAGTCTTGATCAGCTTATAGAAAGAATGCGGTCACATCAAATAGAAGAAGTGATTACAGTATGTCCGAACTGTGACAGTTATTTGAAAAAGAATTCTTCAATGAGGGTTGTAACAATTTTACAGAAAATAAAAGAACTTAAGATTGGAAATCCGATTGATTATAAAGATGCATATATTTTCCAGGCGTGCCCGGACCGTGAAAAAGGGGAGTGGATGGAATTAGTACAGGATTTCTTTTCACAGAAAGTACAAAGAATTGAAACAATTCAGTGTTGTGGTCTGGGAGGCTGTGCGAAAGCCAAAGAACCAGAGTTAGCCCGAGGATTTACAGACCAACTCCCCAAGGGTTCTAATAAGCGTATATATACATATTGTGCTTCGTGTGCGGGGAATTTTCGAAGGAATGGATGTACAAATGTACGTCATATTCTTCCGGAAATACTTGGATTGCGATTTGAAGAAGCAGATATTCAGCACAATGGAGAGAATAGAAAAGATACAAAAAATTGGTAGGAGAAAAGGAAAATGATATATGAGAGAGTAGAAACGGCAAAGCAGCAGGCACTTTCAGGGCAGCCGTTGACAGAAGAACAGATAATAAGACTATTGGAGATTGATCCGGAATCTGAAGAAGCAAAAGCTCTCGGAGCGGCTGCATTAGAGGTAGCAAAAAAGTACTCCGGTGAGAAAGCGCATCTGTGGGGAGCCATTGGAGTAGACTATAAACCGTGTAAGATGAATTGTAAGTTCTGTTCTCTTGGAGAAAAGTGGGGAATTGTTAACGAAGAGAAGGAATTTACTTTAGAAGAAATCATTCTAAAAGTAAAATACTATGTAGATCATGGATTTTACTATATTTGTTAAGGACGACAGAGTTTTATGATCCGAAAAAACTTGGAGAAATCATGAAAAAAATTCATGAAGCAATTCCAGGGAACTATATACTTGGTTGCAATATAGGAGAACTGGATAATGAAATAGCAGAATATCTGTATGAGTGTGGAGGAAAACTGGCATATCATTGTCTTCGTTTGAGAGAAGGTATTGATACAGACTTCAATACAGCAGATCGGATAAATACATTAGAAGCGATTAGAGACTCTCGATTGAAACTAGGTTTCTGGGTAGAACCAATTGGATCAGAACATACAAATGAAGAAATAGCAAAGAAATGCTTGGAAACAATTTCGTATTGTACAGATGTATGTGGAGTCATGGCAAGAGTTCCGGTGCAAGGGACACCGTTTGCAGATTCCCCACAGATCAGTGAGAAACGCCTTGCACAGATTACAGCTGTTCTAAGGCTTGCATGTCAGGGAAATGCAGCTGATATTTGTACACACCCGGCAAGTGAGCTGGCTGTGCAGTACGGCGCTAATGTAATTACATTAGAGACTGGAGCAATCCCGAGAGATGCAGATTTTTCAGAAGGATACTGGGAAGGGCTTCATGTAGATGAGGCGAAATATTGGCTTCAGAAATATGGATATCTAATAGAGGGGTAGAAAAGGGGGAAAAGAAAATGAAAAAAGGATTGATAAAAGCTTGCGCAGCAGTACTTCTGATTGGTTCCGTAACATTGACTGGATGTCAGAAAAAAGCAGAAGAAACTACACAGGTAAAAGTAGGAACATGGAAGACTGCACAGACAATTTTACCATATTTTTATGATGAATTTTTAGATGACAGCTATGAGATTGAAGTAGCGCCATTTACAAATCCCGGAGATCAAAAAGCGGCACTTCTGGCGGGAGAATTGGATATGACAGGGACGACACTTGTAACTGCGATTTCAGCTGCGGCAAATGATGAGCCAATTAAGATTGTGTGCAGTTTATGTAATAAATGTTCTGCGCTGACTGTTGGGAAAAATTCTGATATTCAGACAGAAGCAGATCTGAAAGGAAAAACGATAGCATATGTACCTGGTACTATGCACCATGCATTATTGCTCGATGTACTGAACAGAGCAGGGCTGGATCCGGAAAAAGACGTAGAACTTATCAGAATTGATTTTTTTGATATGGGACAGGCACTCGCAGATGGAAAAATTGATGCTTTCTGTAGTGGAGAACCGTATCCGTCAGAAGCTGTTGTGAAAGGTTATGGACGTGTTCTTAGTTATCCGTATTTTGATGACAGCATTTCAACAATTAATGCCGCAATGATTGTTACAGAAGATACAATTAAAGAGAAACCGGAAGTGATACAGGATCTTGTAAATGCTCATTTGAAAGCAGCAGATAATCTGACCCAAAATCAGGAAAAATGGTTTGAAAAATCTTATGAATTTGGAACAGATAAAGAAATTATGGAAGTTTCCGCAGAGAATATTGAACTGTGCGGAGAAATTGACGAGGAATTTATTGAGCATACGAGAAACCTTGCAGAAAAAATGAAAGAACTCGGGATTATTGCTGAAGTGCCGGATATTGAAGCATTGTTTGATCTGACATTTTTAGAGAATGCAGAATAGCAATTAAAGGGAAACGAGATGAAAAAAACAACGGGAAAATTCAAAGACAATCTACTGGGGTTATTGCTTCCGGTAATTATCTTGTTTATTTGGTTTATGGCAACAGAGCGAAGTGCTGCACCGAACTATGTTCTGCCATCGCCAAAAGAGTTTGCAATTGTATTTTGGGATTTTATTGTCGGAGGGATTGACGCTTCTCCATATAGCGGAAAGATGACAGAAAATCTGATTATTAGTGCAGTTCGAGTCGGAAAAGGATTTTTTCTGGCAGGAGTGCTCGGAATTACACTTGGATTTTTAACGGGAAGGATTTCTTTCTTAAAAAAATTTACCGATCCAACAGTGCAGGCGCTCAGATCAGTACCTGGAATTGGATATTTACCACTTGGTATGGTGTGGTTTGGCGTTGGAGAAGAAAACACTTTATTTTTAATTGCGTTGGCAGCTTTTTTTCCTGTGTACTTAAATACGCAGGAGGGGGCAGCTAAAGTGCCGGAAATTTATCTTCGAGCCGGAAAAATGCTTGGGGCCAACAGGTTTACATTATTTTTTACAATAATTCTTCCAATGTCTTTCGGAGATATTCTTGTAGGTTTGCGGTTGGCGCTTGGAATCTCATGGGCATATCTTGTTTTAGGTGAAATGACCGGAGTTACGAAAGGAATTGGAGCGATTATGATGGATGGAAGAATGTTAGGACATGTAGATATTGTCATTGCATGTATGGTTGTCATTGCAATTGCCGGTAAACTATGTGACTGGATATTGAATGGAATCTGTCGCATATGTTTTCGAGGTTTGATGGAGGGTACATTGGATGCCAGATAATTCTTATAAAATAGAACATTTGAAAAAATCCTTTCAAAGTTCTAAGAATGGTCAAATGCAAATATTCGAAGATTTGAATATGGAAATTGAGAAAGGGAAAATTACAGCTGTACTTGGGCCGAGTGGATGTGGAAAAAGTACATTGCTTGCGATTTTGGCCGGTTTTGAAGGATATGAATCAGGAAATGTTCCGGAAAATAAAAATATGGGAGTGGTATTCCAGACTCCGGCACTGTTTCCGTGGCTTACCGTAGAGGAAAATATTGCTTATGGATTAAAACGTCACGGTATAAAAAAAACAGAACGAAGAAAACAGATTGAAAAATATTTGAAACTTGTTCAGTTAAATGAATATGCAGGGTTATATCCGAGAGAATTGTCGGGAGGAATGCAGCAGAGGGCGGCATTGGCGAGAACACTTGTGCTTCATCCGGAAGTTTTGTTAATGGATGAACCATTTTCAGCGCTGGATCCCAAACTAAAAAGTCAAATGCAGAAATTAACATTACAGCTTTGGAAAGAACTTGAGCAGACAATTTTTCTTGTAACTCATGATGTAGAAGAAGCTTTGATATTGGCAGATACAATCTATGTGATGCAAGAGTGCCCGGCAGGAGTACATAAAAAAATTCAAGTACCCTGGAAAGAAAAAAATGATGAAATTAGAACAACAAAAGAATTTTTTGATTTAAAAAATTCTTTATTAAATAATTAAAAACAAGGAGGAGAAACATGAATACTTATTACAATCCAGAGGATTTGGCAAAATTTTCGACGATGGGAGAGGAAGCACCGCAATTGTGGGAGACATTTATGAATTACTATGGCTCTGTATTTGCGGAAGGAGCGCTGACGGCAAGAGAAAAATCTTTAATCGCATTAGCTGTGGCTTCAGCAGTACAATGTCCGTATTGTATTGATTCCTATACGAATGATTGCTTGAATAAAGGTGTAAATGAAGAAGAAATGACAGAAGCGATCCATGTTGCATGTGCAATACGCGGTGGAGCAGCACTTGTGCATGGTGTGCAGATGAAAAATATTGTAAAGAAATTGGAGTTTTAGAAATGAGTGAGAATTTAAGATTAGCAGAAACAACAAGCGTACCGGATTTTGAAAGTTGCATAAAAGAAGAAAGTGTAAAGTATACACAGGAACAATTAGAGGTATTACAGATTAATGTAGGGAAGCTTTGTAATCTTGCATGTAAACATTGCCATGTGGAGGCAGGACCGGCGAGAACGGAAGTAATGTCTAAAGAAGTAATGGAAGCATGTATTGCAGTGTGTAAACAATGGGGATTTAAGACAGTAGATATTACCGGTGGTGCACCGGAAATGAATCCGAACTTTGAATGGTTTGTAGATGAAATGTCTAAAATCTGCGATCACATTATTGTTCGTTCCAACTTGGTAATTTTGTTAGAAGAGAAATATGCACATCTTCCACAGTTTTTTGCCGATAGAAACATTGAAATTGTAGCATCACTTCCGTACTATCGTTCAAAAGAAACGGACAGACAACGTGGAGAGGGTGTTTTTGATGGCGTCATCACAATGCTTCAAAAATTAAATACACTGGGTTATGGGAAAAATCCAGAACTGGTATTAAATCTTGTTTATAATCCAAACGGAGCATTTTTCCCACCGGAGCAGGGGGCAATGGAAAAAGAATACAAGCAGCGTTTAATGGCAGATTTTGGTATTGTGTTCAATAATTTGTTTACAATTACAAATAACCCTACAGGTAGATTTGCAGGATTTTTAAAACGCTCTGGAAATTTAGAAAGCTATATGGAGAAATTATATGGGGCATTTAATGCCGCAACACTTCCGACGATGATGTGTCGAAATCAGCTTTCGGTATCATGGGATGGTCAATTATATGATTGTGATTTTAATCAGGCAGCAGAGCTCCAATTGAATCAAAAGAAACTATTCTGGATCTTGTAGGGAAACCATATACAAAACGAAAAATATGTTTTGGCAAACACTGTTATGGTTGTACTGCAGGTCAGGGTTCCAGCTGCGGCGGGGCAACAGAATAGATAAGGAGAATATAGCTATGGAAGAAAAAGTAATTCAGGAACAATTTATGAAAGGATATGATTGCTCTCAGGTTGTTACTGCACATTTTGCAGAACAATTAGGAGTTACAGAGGAACTTGCCAATAGAATGTCAGCATGTTTCGGCGGAGGAATGATGCAGGCTGATACATGCGGAGCTTTTGTAGGCGCATTGATTGTAATTGGATTAAAATATGGACATTATAATCCGGAGCATCTTTTGGCACAAAAAGATGTAATGATGGAAAAAAGTGCAGAATTCAAGAAGAAATTTTTTGAAAAGAGAACAACATGTAATTGTAAAGAACTGCTAGGATATGATGTGTCTACACCGGAAGGATTTCAACAGGCATTAGAAAGTGGACGCATGATGTCATTTTGTCCGGCACTTGTCAAAGAAGTGATTGAGTATCTTGATGAGATATTATAATTTAAGAGGGAAATGCTATGAAATGGAAGAAAGTAGTGACAATAGGTTTAGCAGCAGTTCTTAGTGTATCTCTTTTGAGTGGATGTTCAAAAAAATCAGTAGAGCGAGTAGAACGTCAAAAAATAGAAGCAGATACCTCGGAAGCAGAACCGAACGAAGATGATACAGATGCAAAGGAAGAAAGTGAGAAAGTACAGGAGCAGGAAGTGCCGGATGATGGAAAGTTTCATGGGAAATGGGTAGTCAGCGCTGAATATGCAAAAGGTCGTGTTGGAGCAGAAGATACACTGTTTATTGACGGGCGAGGAGAGAAACAGGCAATTCTTGGAACAGTAGAAGGAGCAGTAGCTACAGTATGGCAGGACTGGTCTAATCAGGAAGGAAAAGCCGGAGATGAAAAATGGGGAATGATTTTGGAACCGGAACAGTTGGCAGAAGAGCTCAGCAGCCTGGGAGCAACGAAAGATAAAGAAATTATTGTACTGGGATTAACTTCAGATGGTTGGGGAGATGATGCGAGACTTGTATGGGAACTCCTGGCAGCAGGGTATACAGATGTGAAAATAGTAGACGGTGGATATAAGGCATTGAAAGATGCAGGGGCTCCGACACAATTTCTTGCATCGAAACCGGAACCGGCAGAAGTCAAGATTGACAAGATTGACTATTCACACGTTATGACAACAGAAGAATTGCAGAAGAACTATGAAAAATATAAAATTATGGATGTGCGTACGGATGAAGAATACAATGGAGCAATTTTGTATGAAGAAGCACAAGGCGGACATCTTCCGGGGGCGGTTCATGTAAGATATACTGACTTGTTTCAGGAAGACGGCACATTAAAACCAAATCAGGAATTAGTAAAGATGTTTGAAGATGCGGGATTTTCAAAGGAAGATTCCATTGTAGCATATTGTACCGGAGGAATTCGCTCAGCATATATGCAGCTTGTATTAGAAATGTGTGGATTTGAAAATTCTTACAACTATGACCAATCATTTTGGAGATGGGCAGTTGTGGGCGAAGTTGAATAAGATGAAAAGGTTCCAATAGGAACCTTTTCGACTATATTAAACAATATAAAATGTCGGGGGATAAAATGGTCAGTATTATATTATGTACCTATAATAGAGAAAACAGTATTCGATATTCCATTGACAGTATTCTTGAACAGACATACCAGAATTGGGAGCTGATTATTGTTGATGATGGGTCAACTGATGGAACAGAAAAAATTTTAGAGGAATATCAAGATCACCGGATTAGAAAAATAGTTCTTTCAGACAATTCCTATTATTGTTATGCGGCCAACAAAGGAATCAGAGAGGCTTCAGGTAAATACATTGCATTTGCTACAAGTGATGACATCTGGGAAAAAACAAAGCTGGAGAAGCAGATCGCTTATTTGGAAGCGCATCCAGAGTGCGGTGCTGCATTTTCACATGTCTTCTTAATTGATGCCAACGGAGTTAGAAATGATGAACAGTATACGGAAATGGTTTCATTATTTCAAAAGGAAAATCGTACCAGGGATAAGTGGCTGCGTGAATTATTTGAAAATGGTAATCAGTTATCTCATCCATCAGCAATAGTGAGGAAATCTATTCTGGATGAAATTGGAGGATATAATTTACTGTTTGCACAGGTAGCAGATATGGATTTGTGGATACGCATTTTGCAGAAAACAGAAATCTATGTTTTTCAGGAACAATTAGTCGGCTATCGGTGGTGGAGTGCAAAGGGACAGATTAGTGGAGTGACGGAAGAAAAACAAATGCGCGTTTATCATGAGATTGCTATTTTGCAAAGACAAATGATTGAAGAAATGAAGGATGATGTATTTTTAAGAGGATTTCATGACCATTTTAGAAATCCGGATTCACAGACACATAATGAAATTCGACTTGAGAAAATGTTTTTCTTACTGGATATGGGAAATAAATATCCGGGGCTTACTATTCAGGGCCTTGAAATGGCTGAAATGTTAATGAGAGAAGATGGAATGGCAGACTTAATGAAAGAACATTTCGGGATTAAGCTTCAGGAGTTGTATAAGATCAATGGGAAGCCATGGTATGCAGGACCTATGGAAGTAAAAACAGTTATGGAACACGAGAAAAAAATTGCTTTGTTAGAAGCAGAGATTAGAAAAATGAAAGCACTGCAAGACGAGTCAAAGAAAGAATTACAAGAAATTCTGACATCTAAAAGCTGGAAGATAACAATGCCGTTGCGATTTGTTATGAATACAATAAGAAGGAAGTAATCAGTAATGGGAGAAATCATACATGAATTAAAAATGTATATGACTGGAACAGAATTCCGAAAAGCACTTCAGATATCGGGAGAAAAGGAGATAGCATGTCAGCTGCTGGCACAAGGAGAGTATAATATAAACTATTTGTGCAAACATCCAAATACCGGAAAATCTTTTGTTTTGCGAATCAATACAGGAAGTCAGATGCATTTGGAAAATCAGATTGAATATGAATACAGCGCTCTGAAAAATTTGGAAAATAGTGGACGAACGCCAAAAGTATTTTGGAGGGACGGAAGTAAAAAGAACATCAAGTATGGAGTTCTTGCAATGGAATATCTGGAGGGACGTGCGTTAGATTACGATACGGATTTGGACTTGGCAGCAGAATGTCTCGCAGATATTCACAGTACAGAAATTTCAGCAGATACAATACTTTTGGAGCCATCTAATCCACTTCAGGCAATTTTAGACGAATGTAATGAAATGGTAAAAATCTATTATGAATGTGATACAGCAGATGAAGGAAAAAAAATAAGATTAAAAAGAATGCTTGAAGAGGGACAGGAAAAAGTAAATAAAGCAGCGAAGATGACCTATCCTCGCTGTTGTATTAACACCGAACTGAATTCGGGTAACTTTTTGATTAACGGAAAAGGAAAACCAAACTATCTTGTGGATTGGGAGAAACCGCTTTTAGGAGATCCAGCCCAGGATCTGGGACATTTTCTTGCACCAACAACAACGTTTTGGAAAACGGATGTGATTTTGCCGGAAGAGAAAATTACAGAATTTATTGAAAAATATGAAAAGGCAGTGGATGACCGGATTGTACTTGGAAACTTGAAAGAGCGGGTTGATATATTTATTCCGATTACATGTCTCAGAGGATTGACCTGGTGTGCTATGGCATGGTAGAGTATCAGAAACAAGGACGACTGATTCAAAACGAATTTACAAGAAAAAAATTAGATGAGTATCTGTCTGATAGATTTCTAAGTTTGATTGAAGAGCGGTATTATCCAGTATGGAGGTAGTTATGAAACAGAAGAAAAAAATTTGGAAAAAAATAGTAGTCATCGTTTTGATTGTGGGAGCGATAGGGAGTTATTTTGTAATTCCAGACGTCAAAGCAATGATTGATCGGATTTTTAAAATGTTTGCAACAGGTGATTTTGCAGTTGTACGTGAATTTGTAGAATCCTATGGAGCATATGCGGCACTTGTTTCTTTTGCCTTAATGATTCTGCAGTCAGTTGCGGCGCCTCTGCCTGCATTTTTGATTACTTTTGCCAATGCAAATTTATTTGGCTGGTGGAAAGGTGCGATACTTTCCTGGTCAAGTGCGATGGCGGGAGCAGCACTTTGTTTTTGGATTGCAAGAATTCTTGGTCGAGATGTAGTGGAACGTCTTACGAGTAAAGCAGGATTACAGCAGATCGATGTGTTTTTTGAAAAACATGGAAAATTAAGTATTCTGATTGCGCGATTACTTCCGTTTATTTCATTTGATATTGTGAGTTATGCAGCAGGATTAACTTCTATGTCTTTTGGAGGATTCCTTTTGGCAACAGGTTTGGGACAGCTTCCGGCAACGATTGTCTATTCTTATGTAGGTGGTATGCTGACGGGCGGTGCAAAACTTTTTGTAACAGGTCTTTTCATATTATTTGGAGTGTCAGCACTGATCGTATTACTTCGTCAGTTATATGTAGAACATCAGAAGAAAGTTGAAAAATAAGAAATGAAACGAAAGAGTAGTATAAAAGTTATAATCTTCGTGATACTGATTGCAGTTGTGTTTTTATGTAATCATTATTTTCACTGGTCTGATTATCTGGGAAATATGAAAAATCTTTCGGAGATAAAAGAGATTGTAGATAATAATTTTGTATTTGCATTTTTTTCTTTACACAGTTGTTACAATTGTTGGTTGTGTCATTCTTGCTTTGCCGGGAGTTACATTTGCTTTATTTGCCGGGATGTTGTTTGGACCATGGATAGGAATTTTGGCATGTTTATTTGCAACGACAGCAGGTGCTTCATTAGCTTTTCTTGTAAGCAGGTTTTTTTTGAAGGATGCAGTGAAACCGATGTTAGAGAAGAATCAGCTCTTAAAAAAATTATTATTTACCCAGGACGATAAAAGCACGATGTTAATACTAATGATTACAAGAATGATTCCGATATTTCCATATAATTTGCAGAATTTTGCCTATGGAGTAACGGATATTGGTTTTTGGCGTTATACTGTTTTTACATTTATATTTATGTTTCCGGGAGTTTCTTTTTTTACAATCGGAGCTGCAGGAATTACTGCAGAAGGAAACCGACAGACGTATTTTTTAATAGCCGGCATTCTGGCAATTTTAGTTACAGTAGCTGGTTTGTATCTTAAAAAGAGATTTTTGAAAGAGGAAAAAGAAGATGAATAATGCAGTTATTATATTTACAAGAGTACCGGAACCTGGGAAAACGAAAACCAGACTAATGCCTTTTTTGAACGGAGAGGAATGCAGCAGTATTCATAAGGCGTTTCTTAAAGACTTACTTCGAAATAAAAAGAGAATGGAAGCAGATTGGTTTGTATCTTTTACTCCGGCAGAAAAGGAAGAAGAAATTAAAAAATATATCCCAAATGCAACGGGATATTTTCCGCAAATCGGGGAAAATCTTGGAATAAAGATGGAAAATGCTTTTCGAAATGTATTCGAAAAAGGTTACAAGAAAGTTATTCTTACAGGTACAGATATTCCTCAGATTAGTGAAACGGATTATGAAAAAGCATTTTTACAATTAGATCAGGCAGATATTGTTATGAATCCGACAGCAGATGGAGGATACTATCTGATTGGAATGAAGAAAATAGAGGATGTATTCGCAATTCCATATTATGGAACAAATACAGTTTGGGAGAATACGATAGAAAATATAAAAGAAAAAGGTCTGGTGTTGGACTGCGGAAGAAAATTGCGTGATATAGATACGAAAGAAGATTTGGAATATCTGCAAATACTATTAAAGCGTAAGGAAGCGGAAGCGCCGGCTACAGAGGAATGGTTGAATGAAAGAATGTATCCATTGTAATTTATGTAAAAAACACTGCAGTTTTTTAGAAAAATATGATATCGATCTCTCTGAGTTTGAAAAGCGACCAGAGCTTGCTTATCATTGTTTTTTATGTGGAAAATGTAAAGAAGTTTGTCCGAGGGATATTGATGGAAGAAAGATCGCACAGGAGCATCGGCAAAAATATGTACAAAAAAATGGAATAGAAAAACTTAAATCAGAATATAAAGGACTCCTTTGGGAAAAATATCCGTATAAGTTTTCAAATTATCGCCATGCCAATCAAACATCGGTATTATTTATGGGGTGTAATTTCACGGCATTTTTTCCAAAAACAGCACAATTTCTTACAAAAGAATTTCAAAAAAGAGGAATGGGAGTACTTTTTGAATGCTGTCAGAAACCTGTTGCCGAGCTTGGATTAGAGAAAGAGGCAGAAACTCAGATTGCAAGAATGGATGCACGATTAGAGAGTCAGGGTGTCACAGAACTGATTGTTGTCTGCCCTAACTGTTATTATTTTTTGCGGGGAAAAACAAAATTATCTTTAGTATCGATTTATAGGAAATTGGAAGAACTGGGAATAGGAAATCTTTTAGAAAGAGATTTGCCGTTTTATTATCCGTGCCCTGATAGAGAAGAACATATATTTATAAATGATATTCGGAAATTTTTGAAAGGAAAAGAAAAACATGCATTTCCTCAAATACAGTGTTGTGGCTTGGGGGGATCTGCAGCAATGCATGAGAAGAAACTGGCAACAGAAATGTCAGAATTGGTGCAATCTACAGGAGAAAAACAGTTGTATACTTATTGTGCTTCCTGTATAAGTAATTTTAGACGAAATGGTTTCCAGTATGCCGAACATGTTCTTACTCATATACTCGGAATAGAAGAAAAGATTCCGCTTGGTGTTACATCGGTTGTGAATCGTGCCAGATATAAGTGGAAATAGGGGAGAACAGATATGAAAATATCAGTGATTATACCGATATATAATGAAGAAAGTACAATTATACAGATGCAGAATATGCTTGATGAGATTCGAGAAGAGTGTGAAATTATTTTTGTTGATGGCGGGAGCAGAGATCATACAAAGGAAATGATCCGTCCGGAGTACAAACTGTTATGTTCAGAAAAAGGAAGAGCAAACCAAATGAACTATGGAGCAGAACATAGCACTGGAGATGTGCTTTTTTTTCTCCACTGTGACAGTAAACTTCCGCCAAATGCCTTAGAAGAGATTGAAGAAGTAATGAAACATTATCGCGCGGGATTTTTTGGGATATCTTTTCCGGATTCAGGAATATTAATGAAATGTTGTCAGGTAATGTCTAATTTTAGAGCACGCAGAAGGAAAATAGTGTTTGGTGATCAGGGGATTTTTATGCAGAGGGATTTGTTTTTTGATGTTGGAAAATTTCCGGAAATTGACATTATGGAAGATTATATGTTCTCACTCCGAATGCGAAAACTAAAAATACCAATGGGAATGACAAAGAATCCAATTTGTACGTCAGATCGCAGATTTAGTGAAACAAATTTAGGAAGATTAAAAACAATGATTCATATGCATTTTTTGAGATTGGCATTTCGATGTGGGGTACCTGTAGAGAAAATAGCTGAATATTATCAAGATATTCGTTAATGATTTGTGTTAAAAATCTGTTCATAATCTTTTTACTTTGTGAACACAGTTATATCACATTTTTTCATTATAGTATTAATTGTAAAGAACAAAAGATAAAGAACTTTACAAAAGCCTAAACAGGCAGATTATTAAATAAACTTTCTTTTTCATAACTTTCCTCTAACGGGCCGAAAGAGATTGCCCGTGAGAAAATCGCCCAGAATATTTGTTGCTGAGCGATTTTTTTGTTTACAAATATTGTCTTCGGGTATGATGTGGAGTATCATATAATGCAGCTATATATTTTTCCAAACATATATTCTTGCAGGTGTGACTGCAGGTGCTGTAAAAGAATAACTATTCAGGAGGATTATTATGCAGGCAGATATCAGATGGCTGGATCAACCGGAAGTATTTCGGGTAAATAGACTTGATGCACACAGCGATCATCGATTTTTTGAAAATGAACAAACATATCAGAAGAAAGAAGAAACACTTCGACAGTCTTTAAATGGAATCTGGAAATTTCATTATTCCGTAAATGCGAAAGAACGTCCAAGCGCATTTTATGAGCAAGGATATGACTTGTCAGAGTTTGGACAGATTCAGGTTCCGCAGCATATTGAAATGGCCGGATACGATAAGATTCACTATATTAACACAATGTACCCGTGGGAAGGACATGAATACCGCAGACCGGCAGGAACATGCGGCGAGACAGGGGAAGGAATGTTCAGCGAAGCGTCTTACAATCCTGTCGGATCTTATGTGCGTACGTTTGATCTGAATCGGTCTTTGCGCGGGAAAAGGATTATATTAAGTTTTGAAGGTGCAGAACAGGCAATCTATGTATGGGTCAATGGACAATTTGTCGGATATGCGGAGGATAGTTTTACTGTATCAGAATTTGATATCACACCTTACATAAAAGATGAAGGAAACGTACTTGCAGCAGAAGTACATAAACGCAGTACAGCTGCCTTTCTGGAAGATCAGGATTTCTTTAGATTTTTTGGGATTTTTCGCGATGTGAATCTATATGGACTGCCAAAATTACATGTAGAAGATCTGTGGGTACATCCGCTCTGCCCGGAAAGCAGTGGAAAAGAGAACGAAGAAGCTTCATTGGACATTGACCTGAAACTTTCCTGTGCGGAGAACGAAGAGCAGGCTGCAGAGAAGATGATAGCGCAGGCGTATGTAAATATTCGGCTTCTGGATGGAAAACGAGTTATGTTATCTTATAATGTACCGGCAGCATTCTCAATGCATCAGCGCTTTTTGATACCGGAGGAAGTGAAACTCTGGAATCACCGGCATCCTGATCTATATACATTGGAACTCCGGTTATATATTGAAGACGGAGAACCAATCGAAGTAGTGCCATATCCAATTGGATTTTGTAAAATCGTTCTTGAAGATGGGATCATGAAACTAAATGGAGAACGTTTGATTTTAAATGGAGTAAATCGCCATGAGTGGAATGCGAAAAGTGGAAGATGCATTTCTGATGAAGATGAAATATTCGATATTGCGTGTATAAAAAATAATAATATCAATGCAGTGAGGACTTGTCATTATCCGGATCGGATGAGCTGGTATTATAAATGTGACGCGGCGGGAGTCTATGTAATGGCAGAAACAAATCTTGAAAGTCACGGTTCCTGGCAGAAAATGGATGCAATAGAGCCGTCCTGGAATGTGCCGGGAAGTGTTTCTTGCTGGAAAAATGCCGTTTTAGACCGCGCCAAGACACAGTTTGAAGTATTGAAAAACCATGTTTCTATTTTATTTTGGTCACTTGGAAATGAGTCATATGCAGGAGACGTACTGAAGGAAATGAATGCCTTTTACAAAAAAACAGATCCGGATCGTCTTGTACATTATGAAGGCGTATTTCATAATCCTGTTTATCGCGACTGTATCTCAGATATGGAGAGCCGGATGTACGCCAAACCGGACGCAATTCGGGAATACTTGGAAGATAACCCGTCAAAACCGTTTATTCTGTGTGAATATATGCATGATATGGGAAATTCGCTCGGAGGAATGAAATCTTATATCGATTTGATTGATCAATACAAAGAATATCAGGGCGGGTTTATATGGGATTACATTGACCAGGCGATTTATGTAGAAGATGAAGTAACAGGAAAAGAAGTGCTGCGTTACGGCGGAGATTTTGACGACCGGCCATCTGACTATGAGTTTTCAGGAAATGGACTGATATTTGCAAATCGCGTAGAGAAACCGGCAATGCAGGAGGTAAAATATTACTATGGATTACACAAATAAGATGAAAATTATATTTGGAGATGTGACACTCGGAATCCATGGAGAAGCATTTCATTATATTTTTTCGTATCAGAAAGGCGGTCTGGAGTCGCTGAGAAAATATGGAAAAGAGTGGCTGTATCGTATTCCGCAGCCTACATTTTGGAGAGCAACGACAGATAATGACCGCGGGAATGGATTTCCGTTAAAATCAGGGATGTGGATGAGTGCAGACATTTTTCAGAAATGTGTTGATATTAAGGTTCTGATAGACGGTCAGCAGATTGAAAAGCTGCTTGCGCCGGATAACAACTGCTATAACGTTCCAACTTTTGCTGACACTGTAGAAATTATCTTTACTTATAAGACGATTACAGTTCCAAGTACAACAGTAGAAGTATCTTATACGGTAACAGCGGATGGAAGAATAGCTGTTCAGGTTCATTATCATGGAAAAAAAGGTTTACCGGAGCTTCCGGTGTTTGGTATCCGTTTTATTATGCCGACAAAAGCATCCGGTTATATGTATGAAGGGCTTTCAGGAGAAACGTACCCGGATAGAATGGCAGGAGGAGTTCAGGGAAGTTACGAAGTCAAAGGGCTTCCGGTTACACCGTATCTGGTTCCGCAGGATTGTGGAATGCATATGCAAACAGAATCTGTCACAGTATACCGCACAAATGTTTTGGATAACTCTTCCACAAATGTGGAAAAAACCGGACTTACATTCCGGTCAAGTGGAAAACCATTTGCTTTTTCCTGTCTTCCGTATACGGCAGAAGAGTTGGAAAATGCAACGCATCAAGAAGAATTGCCTCCGGCAAGAAGAACGGTACTTTCTATCTGCGGCGCTGTTCGCGGTGTAGGAGGGATTGATAGTTGGGGAAGTGATGTAGAAGCAGAATATCATATAGATGCGGAAAAAGATATTTTGTATGGATTTGTAATTTCTTAAGTCTTTGTTAATAAATTTTCGTTTTCTTTTAGAATATTAACATACTTTAGACACATTTTTCACGTATACTAAGAGTCAGATAGATGAGAAACACTCATTTATCACCCCCCTCATAAAGTAATCACTTGGTGGAACCAACCATAACAAGTGACACTTTACTCTCATTCCTTTAGATAACTATAAAACCAACGAAACCCGTTAGCCGGAAGGTTAACGGGTTTTCGCTGTTTCTGTATCTACAACTGTTTTCGGAAGTTTTTCTGTGTTATAATAGGCAGTATATTGAATAAGATTTGAGGGGACACGGAAAATGAGAGATGTTCAAAATAAAAAGAATATTTATCGGATATGTTTTATTAGTTTTATCATCATCAACATTGGACTTATTTGGTTTTATATTAAATCCGAGGCTCAGTACCAACCAGGGATACATGGGATTGAATCTCTGATCCCATATTTGTGGTTCAGCATGGCAATGTTGGGCGCAGTTGTGATATTTTACTATCATTTGAAATTTCAGAAAACACGATGTTGGACGGAAGAGGGATGTTGATAAGCTTTGTACAGAAACTAAAAGACATGGGATTTTCTTGTTCGATGGATGATTTTGGAAGCGGATATTCTTCCCTCAATATGTTAAAAAGTATTCCAATTTCGACGATTAAGCTGGACGGAAAAATGTTTGCAGAGCAGGAAAAAGAACGGGGAAAAATCGTTAGCAAAGGAATTATCCGAATTGCCCGGGAATTAAATATTGAAGTTGTGGCAGAGGGTGTAGAAACAAGAGAATATGTAGATTTTCTGAAAGAGCAGAAGTGTGATATGATTTAAGGATATTATTTTGGAAAGCCAATGCCTGTAGAAGCATTTGAAAAACTAATGAGTTAATTTTTTTAAGTTTGCCAGAATAAAGATGTAAATAAGGCACTACTGATAGTTAGTTTATATGTTCTTATGAGGATTTGACCCGAATTTGACCGAGAACATCTTGGAATGTTTACGCATTTTACAAAGCTGTATATTTACAACGTGCTTAATGGGTGGTATATTTATAGATATAAACAAGGCACTACTGATAGTTGGTTAGTCCAAATAGATTAATTACTCAAAAGAGTAACCGCAACCTTTTGGCTGAGGGGCGGTTACTTTTTTGATTGATTTATATACGCAATTAAAATCGTTACAACAATACTAAGTATCATTAGTACGATGGAGAGCATTTCAAAATCACTCATAAGTCAAGCCCTCCTTTCCCAGATTTCCCGCAAGCAGGATTTCTATGTAATCAGAGGGTTCAGGTCTACGCTGCCGCTTCGGTCGTTGCTAAACGAGTGCCACTGGCACTCAGCAACCCCTGTTGAAGGACTAACCGCCTACCATTCTCATGTAGTGCCTTGTCTTATTTTATCAAAGGAACTGTCTTGTGGCAATATGTTTTTAGATAAGTATGTTCTTGTAAAATGCCATAAAGTATTATGAAAGTGAGAGTACAAAATTCGTAGGAAAAGTTGCAAAACTTAACAAATATTCCTTTAGAAAAATTTGACCGAAAAGCAATTCCGATAGACGTAGAAACAGCGAAAACCCGTTAACCTTCCGGCTAACGGGTTTCGTTGGTTTTATAGTTATCTAAAGGAATGAGAGTAAAGTGTCACTTGTTATGGTTTATTCCACCAAGTGATTACTTTATGAGGGGGGAGATAGTTGAGTGTTCCTCATCTATCTGACTCTTAGTATACGTTAAAAATATGTCTAAAGTATGTTGAGTTTCTAAAAGAAAACGAAAATTTATTAACAAAGACTTAAGAAATACAAAGATAAAGACAACTGTCCTACAAAAATTAAGTGAAAACACATTCTATCGAATCTTAAATCAATCTTAATAATTTCTGCAACTTCCCCTTAAAAATTCTTTGGTAATCTTGTATACTGTAAGGGAGGTGATTATTTATGTTTAATATTTTAGTATGTGACGATGACAAAGAAATCGTTGAAGCAATCGAAATATATTTGACACAGGAGGGATATCATATTCTGAAAGCCTATGACGGCGAACAGGTACTTCGCATGATTCGGGATAATCAGGTGGATCTGCTGATCATAGACGTTATGATGCCGCGGCTTGACGGAATCCGGGCTACGCTCAAGATCCGGGAAGATCACAGCCTCCCTATTATTATTCTTTCAGCAAAATCAGAAGATGCAGACAAGATTCTCGGTCTGAATATTGGAGCCGATGATTATGTGACGAAGCCTTTTAACCCGCTTGAGCTTGTAGCGCGCGTAAAATCACAGCTCAGAAGATATACACAGCTTGGAAGTACTGTACAGAATGAATCGCAGGCAGTGTATGAAGTGGGTGGACTTCGTATCAATGACGATCTGAAAGAAGTGACAGTGGATGGAGAACCAGTGAAACTGACTCCGATCGAATATAATATTTTGTTATTATTGGTAAAAAATCAGGGGAAAGTTTTTTCTATCAATCAAATCTATGAGCAGATATGGAATGAAGATGCAATTGGTGCAGATAATACGGTGGCAGTACACATCCGTCATATCCGTGAAAAGATTGAAATTAATCCAAAGGAACCAAGATATTTGAAAGTGGTATGGGGAGTTGGATATAAGATAGAAAAGCTTTAGAAGGGAGCTTTTATGGAGAAAAAATGGTATCGCGCACCATTTATAAAAGGTGTGCTTGTCGTATTGGCACATATAGCAGTTGTAGCGTCTCTAATGGGATTTACCTGGGTAATTCTTTGTGCCGGAGTGAACTATGTTAATCCGACTGCCAAAATACCGGAAGACTATGCACAGACGAAACAGTTTGGCAAGAACATGAACAATGCTTTGTACGAGATGTCATGGAATCTTTTTAGTTTGAACGGTATAGAAAAAGACGGCAAACTGAATGAAGAAATGTTGATCGATCTTGAAAAATACTACAACAGCGGAGAGGTTTCTGCGAAAGAAGGGGAAGGAAATGGGTTTGTATATAAACTTTCCGATCTTATTAATGCAGAAGACGACAGCGAAGAAAACAGAGAAATTGTTGTTTGTCAAAAGACTGATGGAAGTTACGCTTATGAAGAGTGGGGAAGTATTCAGGGGAAATTGCTTTCTGGGGAACTTGTATTTGCCGAATTAGCGGATCAGACAGATTCTGAGTCAGAATCAGGATATGATGTGGATGACTTCCTGTATATGTTGGAAGACCGCTATAATGGTTATGAGTATAATGAATATTTCGGAATCTGCAATAAGGAAGGAACGCTGATCTATACGGATTGTTGGAGAATGCCGGTTTCTTCAATGATCAATATGATGCTCGAAACGAAAACAGCAGAAGGTAAGGATGTTCTGAAATTAGTGAATGAAAATGCTTACTGGAATGGGCGTCTTCAGGAAATGGAAAACATGTTTGGGCATGCAAGATCCAGTCTTCGGGACAGAATTGATCGATATAAGGAATACCAGGAACTCTGGTCCGAGGGCAAGACAAATCTGACATTTATCCTTCTTGATGAAGAAAATAAAAAAGTTTATACAAACGATTCTAAATATGAAAATTATGAGACAGCCAGTAAGAATTATAAAGACTTGATGAAGAACAGTGCCGGACGAGAAAATGCATATATTAATATGAGGCCTGCAGAAGGTGAAGTGGAAGTGCAGCAGATTGCCGGTTGGAAAGCTTCGGAGTGGCAGTCTCTGTGTGACCATATTGAAGGAACGGTAGGGACAGAAAAAATTCATATTGTCGCAGCGGTAGATTTGGATTATCCGGTTACAGACCGTTTCCAGTTTATTGATGGAACTTATGATAAGGTTCAGCCGCATCTTCACAATCTGATTTTGCTTGCCTGGGGCGGTGTGGTCGTATTTTTAATCAGCATAATCTGGCTGACAGCAGTATCCGGACGAAGCAATACACAGGACGGTGTGAAAACAAATATTGTAGACCGGCTTTTTACAGAAATTCCGGTAGGAGTACTCCTTGGTGGAATTTTTATGATGGTAGGAGGAGTTTCTGTCTCCTATGGAGAATGGTACAACAATTATGGCAGATGGATCATAGATAATACTAGTTTTACTGCACAGGAATTTGTTCCATCTCCATCGATAGGCGCTGCGGAAGTAAGTCTAATCGTGTTGATGACGCTTGGCGGAGCAGTCTGCTTTTTCTATGGTTATTTAAGTTCTGTCAGAAAGCTGAAAGCAGGTACATTTTTTAATGGATTTGGTATTTGGAAGATTGGAAAATGGTGCATAAGAGTTACTGTAAAGCTGTTCCGCATTACAGTCAAAGGATTCCGGGAATTTTGGAGACATAAGAACCTGATGACGAAGGTAATTCTGATTTTTATCGGTCTGACACTGCTTCATCTTTTTGGAGGAATCTCTGCATTCTTTGCATTCTGTTCCGTTGTGGTAGATGCAATTTTGTTTATCGTTTTAGTGAAGTATGCGATTGATAAGCAGAAAGTCATGGATGGAATTAAGGAGATCACAGCAGGGCATGTGGAATATAAGATTCCGACAGAGGGATTAAAAGGCGACAATAAAGAGATGGCAGAGAGTATTAATGCCATTGGAGAAGGGCTCCAAAATGCAGTTGAGGAAAGTCTGAAGAGCGAGCGCCTGAAAACAGATTTGATTACGAATGTTTCCCATGATATCAAGACACCGCTCACATCAATTATTAATTATGTAGATCTTCTGAAACGGGAAAATATCGAAGATCCGAAGATCAAAGGCTATATTGAAGTGTTGGAAGCAAAAGCACAGCGGCTGAAGATTCTGACGGAGGATGTTGTTGAAGCATCGAAGATTAGTTCGGGAAATATTAAACTTGAGATGATGGATCTGAATTTTGTGGAAATCATTCTGCAGACAGCAGGAGAATTTTCAGAGAAATTTGAAGCAAGGGATCTGAAATTAATCTCTAACCTTCCGGAGCGTCCGGTTGTCATTCATGCGGACGGAAGAAGAATGTGGCGTGTGCTTGCGAATATTTATAACAATGCTGCGAAATATGCGATGGAACATACAAGAATTTACGCAGATTTGGAAGAGAATGAAAATGAAGTTGCATTTTCCTTAAAAAATATTTCTGAACAGGCATTGAATATTTCGGCAGATGAATTGACCGAGCGTTTTATCCGGGGAGATATTTCAAGGAGTACAGAAGGAAGCGGACTGGGGCTTTCTATCGCCAAAAATCTTACCCAGAAAATGGGTGGAGATTTCCGGATCTATCTGGATGGAGATCTCTTTAAAGTAACACTTGTATTCCCAAAAGTAAAAAAAGAAAAAAAAGGAAGAATACACGGAGAAACAGACAGGAGAAAATGCATAATCAGTGACAATATTGGAGTGAACGGGCTGTCGGGAAATAGATAGTTCCAAACAGGGGCAGATTTGACTCACATGAGTCAAATCTGCCCTGAAACTTTTTCGTAAAAAGAGAAAAAGATGGCTAACGACAACCATCTTTCACTCCGTTCCATGTTATAATGGAACTATGATAACCAAAGATTATTATAACGATTTTTTTGAATTAGGGCAACAAAAAATTAACTTCAGTTTCTTCGAATTGTGTTTACCTGACGACGATCCAGTCTATACCCTGAAAAAAGTAATGGAGGATTTAGATTTTTCTGGCTTGTTAGCCAATTG
>NZ_QRVX01000038.1:0-23323 GCF_003458885.1 Coprococcus sp. AF21-14LB
CTGGAGAATGGCGAAAGTCTTGAACCAAATCTTTTCAAAGAAAGTAATAGCCAAGCTAGGTTATACATCCATGCTTGACTATTATCTAGTAGTTTGTGAAAACTAAGGAACCGCCTAGTACTGAACGGTATGCTAGGTGGTGTGAGAGGTCGGCTAATCAATTAATGATTAGCTCCTACTCGATCTAGATGGCCGCTAATGTCTGAACAGCCATACCAGATACGATCAGTTCACAATGTTCTTCCAGATAAGCAAGAGATGCAGAGGATGCTTTCTCTAAAGATCCGTATTCTGTCAGCATGTTGCAGATCCGGTTGAAATCAGTGTCAGAGAGATCTGACTTGGTGACTGCAAGCAGATATAGTTCACTTTTATGATCTTTGTACAAAGTACTGGCTCCATAGTACATCGGTGCAAGTAAATGGGATGCTTCGATGACACTGTCAAGATTGCCGAAGGAGAACAGCCTTACAGACGGCTTTGGCGCCGGTGGTGTCTCAGGAACTTTGGCAACTGCATTCTTTACTTTATCTAGTATATCAAGGAGCTGTTCTGCACCTTCGAGTTTTTCAAGGACAGCCTGCTTCTTGGCATCTGTTGTATCAGACGGAGAAGGAGCAAACTTAGAGAACCGGGTATCCAGTTCTTCTGGGTCCTCTACTTTCGTAATTATCAGTACAATGGAATCTGCCGAAGGAATTGCCTCGATCATCAGAGGCATGTCATCTGCCTCGAATCCAAATTCAGAGGATGCCTGCTGCATCATATCCTGGAAAAGTGATTTTGCTTTTTCAGATCCGTATGCCAATTCACTGAGTTTCAAGTGGCGGTCATCGAGATCTGCCCGAGTCAACGTACAACGTATCTGGTTGTCGTTTATTTTTTCAATTTTCATAGCATCACTTCCTTCTATCAATAAGATATTCTTACTTTTTAATAGTATAAACAAAAAATAAAAAAATGTAAAGAAAAACGGCAGAAAGTTATATATATGGAATTTTAATGAAAAAAAAGATAAAAAGGCTTGCAAAAGAGGAGAGAAATTCGTATAATTTCCACAAGAAGATAGTATATTCTACGGCTGTGTCTACAGAGAAAGGAGGATATACTTAGAACTCACATATCATTAACGAATCTGAAAGAAATTTTGTCTATTATTTTTAATCTGTTTTATTTCAATGCCATTTCCGGCAACTAATCATCAAGAGAAAATACTTAAAGTAATTAGAACAGAACGTTACTTATTAATTTGATTCAGTACTATCTCGGATAAGCAAACAGACATATCATGTAATAATATATCACAAGCCTTATGGAGAATGTCTGTTACAGCGGCAGCCGTTATCATTTTAGAAAGGATCATACTATGGGGGTGGATCAGGACAAATATCAGGAGCTGTTTAAAGAACTGTCACTGTATGAGAAATATGGGATTCCGATTATGATGGATGGAAAACCGGCAAGCCCGATGCAGATTACAACAGCCCATATGATAAAGGAAGAAAAGAGCTATATGAGAGATTATATCCTTGATAACGACGGACATATCAGTGAACTTTGCTTTTACACATTGTAGAAGAATCGAACTCAATGCCCCGAGGATGCTTTGTCTGTTTTTAGGAGGAGAAATTGTCGAAATAGTTAATGACGAATAAGTAAAATATTGTTATAATAAGGTCTGACAGGAGGGATTAAATGGACGAACAAAGAAGAACAGAGAATCATCCTGAAAGACGCCGATCATCCGAGAGAAATTCGCAGGAAGTCAGACCGCGACGCCGGATGGAAGACAGGACGCAGATGGATGTGAGGAATAATGAACATGCGAGAAGAGTGAATTCCGGCAGAGCCTCGAATGCAGGAAGAAAGAGAAAGAATTCACGCAGAAGACGCAGACGAAATGCAATCATCCGAGTAGGAGTATTATTATTCCTGATTGTGATAGCCCTTGGAACAGCTTTATTTTGGTTGAGATACGGCCCATCGAAGGAGAAAGCAGATAAGAAAGAATATTATGGAATCAATCAGGAAAACCAGCTTGCTGTCATTGTTGGAACAGAGAATCTGAAAGCGCAGGGAATGCTTTATGATGGCAGGCCGTATATTGAGTATACTGCTGTCAGAGATTATGTGAATGAGCGATTCTACTGGGATGCGAATGAGAATATTTTACTTTATACGTTGCCGACAGATGTTGTTTCTGTGGGAGTCGGAAGCAGTGAGTATACAGTAGGAACAGCAGTGAATGCTGAAGAATATGTGATCTTGAAAACAGAAGGACCTACTGCATATATTGCTCTTGACTTTGTACAAAAGTATACGAATTTTGATTATGAGATGTTTCAAAATCCGAACCGTGTTGTCATTACAGCAGGATTTGGAGAAATTAAAGAAGCAGTTGTCCGGAAAGATACGCAGGTTCGCGTACGCGGCGGTGTGAAAAGTCCTGTACTAACAGAACTCAGTAAGAAGGATAAGGTTACATTTATTGAGAATGAAGGCGATTGGAAAAAAGTCCGTACCAATGATGGATATATCGGTTATGTGAAAGGAAATTGCCTGAAGAAAGAGCAGGTAAAGAAGTTATCGCGTGCTTTTGAAGAACCGCAGTTTACGAGTATCAAAAGAGACCGTACGATTAATATGGCATGGAATATGGTAACGAACCAGAGCGCTAATTCCGGTGTGCTTGAGACAATCGCGAATACAAAAGGTCTTACAACGCTTGTTCCGACATGGTTTTCTGTGCAGGATACAATGGGGAATCTGATTTCTATCGCGAGTCCGGAATATGTGAATTATGCACATCAGTCCGGAATTGAAGTGTGGGCGATGGTTAATGACTTTGATCATGGGTTTGGCGGTCTTACGACAGCAGAAGAGATTCAGGAGATGCTAAGCTACACTTCAAGACGTGAGAATCTGACAAATCAGTTAATAGCTGCGGCAATTCAGACCGGTGTAGACGGAATTAATGTGGATTTTGAGCATATTTATACAGAGGAAAGCGGATTCCATTTTATTCAGTTTATCAGGGAATTATCTGTGAAGTGTCGAAAGAATAATCTTGTATTATCTGTAGATAATTATGTGCCTCAGGGATATAATGCTCAGTACCACAGAAAAGAACAGGGAATTTTTGCTGATTATGTGGTCATTATGGGATATGACGAACATCAAAGCAATTCTTACGAAAGCGGTTCGGTAGCTTCCTATGATTTTGTGAAGGAAGGAATTGAGAATACGCTGAAAGAAGTTCCGGCGGAGAAAGTAATCAATGCCGTTCCGTTCTATACAAGATTGTGGTCTGAACGTCCGAAAACTGAAGAAGAACTGGTGGAACAGAAAGACACAGAGGCGGCGAAATATCCGATGGCAATCGAATGTGAGACGCTTGGAATGTCAGATGCACAGGCGAGAGTAGCAGCGGCTGGAGTTACAGCTGTGTGGGATGAAGCTACGAGACAGAATTATGCCGAGTGGGATGGTGCAGATGGAAAGAAATACAAGATATGGCTTGAAGATGCAGCATCGCTTGAAGAGAAGCTGAAATTAATGAAGGAATATCAACTGGCGGGAACCGGCGCCTGGAGAATCGGATATGAAACTCCGGATATTTGGGAATTAATATTGAAATATGTAAATTAAAATTCAAGAAATTGGAAATACTCCTTTCCGGACAAAACTGTGAGATGATCAGTATGATTAGCAAAGAGAATGTCTGGAAGGGAGTATTTTTTGTTTTAGTCAATGACAGAGAAGATTTTTATTCGGATAAGGAGAAAGAATTAGTTGAATGAGGACGGAGTATCGCCCTGTATTTCATAATCGCCGTAAATATGATCGATAATCTTGCCAATGCACTCAAAGGAATCTTCTTCTGTTACATAAATGTCCGAATCAATGACATTAAGAGAACATAAGATACGAGTGGTTTCCGTTTGATAGAGCATACGAATATAGTAAATTCCATTCAGGCAAAAAATACCCATCTCATTGTGTGCTGCCGGTGTGCGGGAGAGAGCAAGAATATCATATTTCTTAAATACAGGCGCATATCGATCCAATTGTATCTGAAAACAAAAATCCATATCAGGTACGACATGTTTTTGTTTAATACGAATCACACGGGGGAAATCTGAAAGTAAAAATCCGGAATTTTTCTTGCGAAGGCCCGGAAACATACATGGAAATTCTACCCAGCCTTCTTTCTGGGCGCGGGTATGTTCTTCGTCGATTACCATTTGGACAAGATGCTTGCCGGCAGGAGGGAGCTCGTGATATTTTGTGATTGCAATCTTTTCCTCATCTGTTAATTCGAGACAGCGACCGTTTGTCCCAAAGCTTCCAAGCAGCAGATCGCGAAAGAGATAATTGGCATCTACATCAAGTGCGATAGCTAATGCAATAAAAATATCTGGTTTTGGATAGCTGACACTGTTTTCATAATTTGCGATGGCAGAAGGTGTAACATGAACCATATTGGCGAGTTGATTGCGAGATATATTTAATTCCATCCGACGCTGACGGATTCTTTCACCGATTCCCATAAGAAATCCTCCCTTATACATTTTTACCTACATGCTATAAAATAAATATACTATAAAAAAACTTGTAAAATCAATTATAGTTACAAGAAATTTGTTATAAATTGTTGACAATATCCCTGTTATACCGTAGACTGTAATAAGAGTTTATAAATTGTATTTTTTAGTAACAGAAGTGATAAGCTTTTCAAGAGTGTCCCATTCTTTTTGATTTAATTCAAGAAGGGACAGGATAAGCTGTTTCTTAAAAGAACCGGCTTCTTCTCTCAAAAGAGAGCCAAGTGCTTTGGAAAGTTGGATATCAGGGTTGACTTCTGCATACATATTTCCGAGACCGGTGCGAAGCCAGTCTTCGTTTACGTTAAATTCGCGGCATATCGAAACAATAATGGCGTCAATAGGAACACGGGCGTCAGTTTCGTATGCTGCGATTGTATTTCTTGAGACACCGATTCTGTCAGCAAATTCCCGCTGTGTCATACCGGCATTTTGCCGTATTTCTTTGATTCGTTTATTCATGATAAATTACCCTTTCTTACAGAAAATGATATATCAACTTAAAAATACAATATAATTCAAAATGACTGTAACAGTTCTAGTATATAGTAATCTAAAAGTTATACGTTGTCAACAAATAAGTGCTACGTTGTAAACAAAAAACATTGACAAAAGTTGCATAGGGACATATAATGGGTGCAGTATGGTAGTGTTGTTTTGAAAAAGAGAAAGGAAGTAGAGTAATGAGAGAAACGACAATGGATATACTATTGCGAATGGGGATTCCGGCAAGCGTGAAAGGACTGACTTATATTTGTGATGCGGTGGAGCTGTTTGATACAGATCCTTATTATCCAGACGGAAAGATATGCTCTCTTTATATGGACATTGCTAAAAAGAATAATACAACTGCCTCCAGAGTGGAACGAGCGATTCGTCATGCTTTTGAGACCGCGCTGACAAAAGGAAATCAGGAACTGTTGGATAAATACCTGGATACAGCTAATACGCAGAATTCGAATTTATTGAGAAGTCTGTATTTTCGGCTACAGATGGAGTATAAGAAGACAACAAAGAGAAATCAGTGCAGCGCAGTAACATGTGAGATTAAAAAACAGATTTATCAGGAAGCCATGGAGGTATTCCATGACGAATTAGAATTGGCGCTGCAAAAATTAATGGATTCCGTGGAAAGCGGATATATGATGAAAGTATAAAAATGAAAATAATAGAGTGGAAAAGTATTAATAAAGCGGGTTATAAATAAAAGCTGTCAGAGAAACGTGTTTGTCTGGCAGCTTTGCTGTTATTTCAGAACAGCATTGAGGGAATGAACGTGTGTTATTTATCATATATATGTAAACAAAAGCTGTGAAGGAAGCAGAAATGAAGCGAAAACTGGAACTGACATTCGTACTTCTTCTTATGATTGGAGCGTTAATCTTCAGCAGACGTTTAAGCAGGATGATTGCTCAGGAGGCATCCGGAAAAATAGACTCCGTTGATGTAATAATCGATGCAGGGCACGGGGGAACGGATCCGGGTAAGGTTGGGATTAATCAGGCGCTGGAGAAAGATATTAATCTTGAAATTGCGAAAAAACTTGAAAAACTCTTAAAAGAGAAAAACATTTCCTGCAAAATGGTGCGGACAGAAGATAGATTGCTTGCTCCGGAAGGATCAAAACAGAAGAAGATTGAAGATATGAAAGAGCGAGTCAGAATGATTAATGAGATACGACCGACACTTGCGGTCAGTATTCATCAAAATAGTTATACAGAAGAATCTATAAAAGGGGCGCAGGTATTCTATTATAAACACTCAAAAAAAGGGGAAGAACTGGCAAAGCAGATGCAAGCGGCGCTCAAAGCTTTGGATGAAACAAACCACCGGGAAGCAAAAGCAAACGAAACGTATTATCTCCTAAAGAAGACGGAAGTGCCAACGATCATCGTAGAGTGTGGGTTTTTAAGCAATCGTGAAGAGGCAGAAAAACTCTCGGGAGAAGAGTACCAGAATGAGGCTGCGAAAGCGATTGCAGAGGGAATAGAGCAGTGTATTTCCCTTGTCAAGCGTTAAGAAATTCGCTATAATGGGGACTATGGAAACAATTATTAAGAAAACAGGTACAAATGAATTAGAGAAAGAAGCAATCCGACAGGCTGGGGAGATATTAGAGGATGGAGGGCTTGTGGCGTTTCCGACAGAGACTGTTTATGGTCTCGGAGCGAATGCCTTAGATGAGGAGGCCGCAAGGAAAACATATGAGGCGAAAGGACGCCCGTCTGATAATCCTTTAATTATTCATATTGCAGATATTGAAGCGCTGGATGAGATCGTAAAAGAAATCCCGCCGGCGGCTCACAGTCTGGCGAAGCGTTTCTGGCCGGGACCGCTGACGATGATCTTTGAGAAGAGTGAGATTGTGCCGTATGGAACGACAGGAGGTCTCGATACAGTTGCAGTGAGGATGCCGGCGAATGATACGGCGAGGGCTCTGATTCGTGCAGCAGGAGGATATGTGTCAGCGCCAAGTGCAAATACATCAGGACGGCCCAGTCCGACAGAGGCATCTCATGTAGCGGATGATCTGAGCGGTAAGATTGATATGATTCTTGACGGCGGCAGCGTACAGATTGGTGTGGAGTCTACAATTGTAGATATGACGGTTATTCCGCCGATGATTCTGCGTCCGGGAGCTGTGACGAAGGAAATGCTGGAAGAAGTGATTGGCGAAGTTGCTGTTGATCAAACGCTTCTTTCAGATCAGAGTAAGGAGCACCGAAGGCGCCGGGAATGAAGTATCGTCACTATGCGCCGAAAGCAAGGCTTACGATTGTGGAAGGTGAGATTCCGGATGTTGTGAAAGCAATCCGGCAGCTTACTTACGACAAGATCCGGTTGGGGAAAGGCGTTGGGATTATTGCGTCCAATGAGACACAGAAAGATTATACTTATGGAATTGTGAAACCGATAGGAACACGGGAAAATGAAGCAACAGTAGCAAAGAACCTGTATCGGATTCTCAGAGAATTTGATGAGGAAGAAGTGGAGTATATCTACAGTGAGGCATTTGAGGCAGACGGAATAGGAACAGCAGTAATGAATCGTCTGATGAAGGCAGCAGGGCATCAGATCATTCCCGCTTCAGAGATTGTAAAGCTTCAGAAATTCCGGAAAATTATCTTTGTCAGTGACAGCGATAACAGTCGTGGACCAATGGCTGCAGAACTTTTGCGGTCACAGCCGCTGAAACAGGAGTATGAGATCAGTTCCAGAGGCTTGGTAGTGCTTTTTCCGGAACCTGCCAATCAGAAAGCGGAAGCGATTATGAAGAGCAAGCAGCTGACGCTTGAGAATCATCAGGCAGAAGCATTTGATGCAGAGGTACTGACAGATGAGACACTTGTTTTGACAATGAGTGAAGAATTAAAAAATAAGATTCTTGCAGAATGTGAAAAATGTGAGAATATTTATACATTAAAAGAATTTACCGGCGGAGAAGGGGATGTTATATCACCTTACGGACAGCCCCTTGCAAGTTATGGAGAGACTTTTGAGGAACTTGCAGATCTGATCGGAAAACTTGCAGAAAAGTTAAATAAGGAGGCAGAAGAAAAATGATAGCACTTGGATGTGACCACGGTGGATATGAATTGATGCAGGAGGTCATCAAATATCTGGAAGCAAATAATCTGGAGTATAAGAACTTTGGATGTCATGGAGAATCTGTAGATTATCCGGAATACGGAAAGCTTGTAGGACATGCTGTTGCAGAGGGCGTATGCGAGAAAGGAATCCTGATCTGCGGAACAGGAATCGGTATTTCTATTGCAGCGAATAAGATCAAAGGAGTGCGCTGCGCACTTTGTTCCGACTGCTTTTCAGCGCAGGCAACGAGAGAGCATAATAATGCAAATGTACTGGCAATGGGCGGACGTGTAATTGGACCTGGTCTTGCAGTTAAGATCGTTGATACATTTTTAAATACAGAGTTTTCAAATGATGAACGGCATGTAAGACGAATCTCACAGATTGAAGACTAGAAACGATATGAAAGACCGGACAACGGTCAAAGAATAGAGGAGAAGCATATGTCAAAAGTACAAGTGATGGATCATCCGCTGATTCAGCATAAAATCGGAGTGATCAGGAGAAAAAATGTCGGAACGAATGAATTTCGTGCAATTATCAGTGAAATTGCGATGCTTATGTGCTATGAAGCAACAAGAGATCTGAAGCTTCAGGACGTTGAGATTGAGACGCCGATCTGCAAGACGGTTGTAAAAGAATTATCCGGAAAGAAACTGGCGGTTGTACCGATTTTAAGAGCAGGACTCGGAATGGTGGACGGAATGCTTTCTATGATTCCGGCAGCTAAAATTGGACATATTGGACTTTACAGAGATCCGGAGACATTAGAACCAGTGGAATATTATTGTAAACTTCCGGCAGATTGTCAGGAGAGAGAAGTATTTGTAGTAGATCCGATGCTTGCCACAGGAGGCTCAAGCGTTGCTGCCATTCAGATGCTGAAGGATAAAGGTGTGAGAAATATTCATTTTATGTGTATTATTGCCGCTCCGGAAGGTGTGAAAAAGATGCAGGAATGTCATCCTGACGTGGACATTTATATTGGAGCGCTGGATGAGAAATTAAATGATCACGGCTATATTGTGCCGGGACTTGGAGATGCAGGAGACCGTATTTTCGGAACAAAATAATGGAGGTGGCAGAAATGCCAAAACGTAGCGACTATATTTCCTGGGACGAGTATTTCATGGGAATTGCGAAGATGTCCAGTATGCGTTCAAAAGATCCGAATACTCAGGTGGGATGCTGTATTGTAAGTCAGGAGAATCGTATTTTATCAGTTGGTTATAACGGATTTCCTATGGGGTGCTCGGATGATGAATTTCCGTGGGACAGAGAAGGGGAAGATCCGCTTCAAACAAAATATCTGTACACGACACACAGCGAATTGAATGCAATTCTGAATTATACCGGAGGAAGTCTGGCAGGATCTAAGCTGTATGTATCGCTGTTTCCGTGTAATGAATGTGCGAAAGCGATTATTCAGAGCGGAATCAAAGAAGTAATTTATGACTGTGATAAATATGCCGATACACCGTCAGTCATCGGTTCCAAGCGAATGATGCGTGCGGCAGGCGTAAAGATTCGTGCTTATGAACGCAGCGGAAGAGAAATTAAGATTCAGGTATAAGTTTATTAAAAAATCTCCCAAGTGGGGAAATGTCTGTACTAGAAAGACATTTTCTCCATTTCGGGAGATTTTCATTATTGCAGCCGGGCCTGTCGCAGCAGAAAGCAATATCGTTTCCAGGCGGCATTTCCCTCGTAAATATAGTAGTCGATAAGATCGGGATCAAGGGCAGATTGAAAATTAATGTGTGCCAGTTCCATTTGCGTTTTTGCTTTATTGATTTCATCAAAGAGAAGCTTCTGATCTGGCGGAAGTGTCTGCTTTTTATGAAAAATTCCCATGACAGCTCCTTTCTGTAGGTATTTGTAACTGTAGTATGTGCCAAAATGTGTATAAAATACCAATACTTCACATATACATAAATCAAGAAAGAAACAGGTGGCAAAATTATGTCAGAGAGACGAGGATTTTCGATAGCAGTACATTTCATAGTGCGGGCAATTGTGGGTATGGCAGTGATTTATGGATTAAATTTATATTTGGAATCTCAGCAGATTCCGGTTGCGGTCGGTATGAATCCGGTGTCGCTTTTGACATCCGCAATCCTTGGAATTCCTGGGGTTGCGCTCCTTTATGCGATTTTGTTCTATCAAATTTTGTGAGACTTTCACAAAGTTGAAGAAACTGTGAAAAGGTTATGGACAAGAAATTTTCTTGTGCTATAATATGCCTACAAGTAATTTCTAAAATTCTTATTTATCTATTTTATCTAAGTTCATTTATCTATTTTTAAGTCTTTATGTTTCAGTAAGAATTTCCAGATTACGCGAATACAAAAAAGAAAGGAGGACATGCTTGGAGGAGAAAAATTTTGTAATCTGCGACAGCGAACGGGAGTATGGAATCCGTTTTATGGAGCGGGTGCAAGCACATGCAGAATTCTATGTGCAAGTTCGGTGGCTTTCTTCTGTAGAAGAGGCAGTGGAGTTTTTGAAAAGACGGAGAATCTATATCTTGTTGATCGGCGAGACATTTCCTGTAAGAGAGCGAGAGAAGATTGCTTGTGATCACTGCTTTGTTCTAGTTGGGGAAGGGGGATGCAATCTTGCGGACAGAGAAACAGCCGTCAGGAAGTATCAGCCGGCGGAAGATATTTTGCAGGAGATTCTGGAAAAGTGTCTTGAACGGCAGGAGGCATCATTATTTCGGCTTGTCAGTAAAGAACGACGTATAATCGGTTTCTATTCTCCGGTGCAGAGTACGGCACAGACGAGAATGGCTTTGGCGCTTGGAAAAGAGATTGCCAGAAAAAAAGAAGTGCTTTATCTTAATTTTCAGCCGTATTCAGGATGGTATCAGGAAGGAGAAAACTACAGAGGGCTATCGGAACTTATTTATTACATTCGGCAAGGCGATCAAAGGACAGGGATTCGGGCAGGGACGATATGTCGTCATATAGACGGAATGTCAGTGGTACTGCCAATGGAAAATGGAGAAGATTTGAAAATGGTATCCTGGGAAGAGTGGGAGATGCTGCTTGGACAAATCTGCTCTGAAAGTAAGTTTGAAGTAATTCTTCTTGATCTTGCGGAATGTGTGCAGGGGCTTCTTCCGATGTTGGAACTTTGTGAGGAAATTTATATGCAAAATGCATCAGATGAAGAGGAAGAAGAACGGATATTACAGTTTCAGACGAATATGCGGCAGATGGGAAAAGCGCATCTGTTGGAACGAATCCGGTTTGCGGAAGAATAAAACCGGCAAGGAAGGAGAAGCGTGGAACAGAGGAAAAGAAATGTATGGATAGAAGAAATCCAGGAAGAGATTTTGAGTGAGATAGATCTGTCGAAAGAAGTGGAAGATGATACGCTGGCAGAAATGATCCGTGAGATATTAGAATTGCATTCCAGCCGGGAATTTATTCCACTGAAAGAAAAGGCGTCTATCGGAAAAGAATTGTTTAATACCTTTCGGAAATTGGATATCATCCAGGAATTTCTGGAAGATGAAGAAGTAACAGAGATTATGATTAACGGTACAGAGAAGATTTTTGTGGAAAAACACGGACAGCTTTATGAGGTAGAGAGACATTTCTATTCGAAAAAGAAATTGGAAGACGTCATTCAGCAGATTGTAGCCGGAGCGAACCGGATTGTCAATGAAGCATCGCCTATTGTGGATGCCAGGCTGCCGGATGGCTCCAGGGTAAATGTCGTATTAAGTCCTACCGCTTTGAATGGACCGATTGTTACAATAAGAAAATTTCCAAAAGAGGCAGTAACCATGCAGCAGCTAGTGTATTGGGGCGCTCTTGATGAAGAAACAGCAGAATTCTTAAAACTTCTTGTTAAATCAAAGTATAACATCTTTATTAGTGGGGGAACCGGAAGCGGGAAAACCACATTTCTAAATGCATTGTCAGAGTTTATTCCAGAAGATGAGCGAGTCATTACAATTGAAGATAACGCAGAGCTTAAGATACAGGGAATCCGAAATCTTGTGCGTCTGGAGGCGCGCAACGCCAATGTAGAGGGGATTGGAGAGATTACGATTCAGGATTTGTTTAAATCAGCCCTTCGGATGCGTCCGGACAGGATCTTAGTCGGGGAAGTGCGCCAATTTGAAGCATTTTCTATGATTGAAGCAATGTCATCAGGGCATCCGGGATCTATGAGTACCGGGCATGCCAACAGTCCACAGGATATGTTGATGCGGCTTGAGACAATGATTTTGACCGGACTCAACATTCCGCTTCTGGCAATTCAGAGAAAGATCGCCTCCGGCGTGGATATCATAGTGCATCTGAGCCGGTTCAGGGATAAGAGCAGAAAAGTGGCGGAGATTGTTGAAGTACTTGATTGTGCGGAGGAGGGGATTCGTGTGAATAAGTTGTATGAATTTGTGGAAGAATCCGTTAGCTCAGGCAAGATTTGTGGAAAGTTGGTGAAATGCGGTGCGCTTACGCAGAGAGAAAAATTACTGGCAGCAGGATATTCGTAAAAGAGAAGTGTTAAAAGGTATCGTGCAGGGAACAGCACTTACAGGAGCAGCCGGATATCTTTGTTACGGAAGCGGAATCGGAGCATTTTTGTTTCTGCCGTTGACAGCAATCTATCTGGTATATTATCGCAAAGAATTAGAGAAAAAACGAAAGAGAGAGTTTGGAATACAGTTAAAAGATATGATGCAGTCAGTAGCAAACGCATTAAAACTTGGATATTCTGTGGAAAATGCACTGCTTCAGGCACAGAAAGATCTGGATAAATTGTATTCATCCCAATGTCGTATAAACAGAGAACTCCAATATATGAGAAGGCAATTAGAAATGAATGTTCCGGCAGAGCAGGTGTTGGAAGGATTGGCGAAGAGGACCGGTCATGAGGATGTAAGAGCATTTACTACAGTAATGGTACTGGCAAGAAGAAATGGAGGAGATCTTGTGGAGGTTTTGCAGAATGCGATTCGCCAGCTATGTGAGCGGATGGAGGTGAAGAAAGAAATTGAAGTAGTTTATGCAGCGAAGAAAATGGAATTTTATGTCATGGCCGGGATTCCGGCGGGGATGATTGCGTATATGAAACTGTGCTTTCCGCAATTTATGGAAATGTTGTATGGGACAGCCTTTGGAATGATATTCATGACAGTGTGTCTGGCAGTATATGTGTCAGCATTTCTGTGGGGAAAGCGGATTATTGAGATTGAAGTTTAGAAAGAATTTTGAAGGAGGGAGAAAAAATATATATACGAAAGCAGAGAGAACAAGAGAAAGAACGCTGGATCGGAAGGAAAGAGGTCCTCCGGGCAGGATTGATTCTTTTATGCACAGCAGTACTTGCAGTCGGGCTATATTTTGTGGATAAAAAAGCGGCAGATTTGAGTAATGGTGGAAAAATTGAACGAAATGGTTATGGCGGTGCAAAGAAAACAGAGGAGTTATATGTAGAGGCAGGTGGAGAGCGGGAAAAGGTTGTCATAGAAATACAACCTCAGACATATACGGAAAAGGAGCTGGAAGAGTTGTGGCCGAAGGCAAGAGATGCGTTGGATCAAGTGATTCTTGGTGAAAATCATTCCGAAAAAGAAATTAGAAAACCGCTTGTCCTGCCGACAAAAGTGCCGGGAATGGAAATTGCTGTCCGTTGGGAATTCAGCAGATATGATGTAATTGATCTTCAGGGAAATATTCTTTCGCCGGAAGAAACAGGAACGCAAGTATGGATTACAGGTTATATGAAATGCCAGGAGAAGGAAGCCGTTTATGAAAAAACAGTTACAGTATACCCGAAAGAAAAGCTGAGTGTATTTGCCAAAAAGGCAAAAAAAGCAGCTGAAGATGCGGGAAGAGATCAAAAAAGCGAAAGATATTTGGAACTTCCCGAGGAAGTAGAGGGAAGAAAGGTTACATGGGAGAAGAAGGCAGAAGGGCGGTCTGCTCCTGTACTGGGAATTGGAGTAATCGTGGCAGCAATTTCTTTACTGCTGACACGCCAGGAGGAAGAAAAACAGAGAAAGGAGAGGGAAGAACAGCTGATACTTGATTATCCGGAGTTGTTACATCAGTTTACGCTGCTGACAGGCGCCGGAATGACAGTGAGAGCGGCGTGGAAGATGATTGTAGAAAGCTCGGAACAAAGTGATAGAGAATTAATACGGCAAATGCGTTGTACACTTCGGGAAATGCAAAGTGGGATTCCGGAAGAAGAGTGTTACGAAAGATTTGGAATGCGCTGCAAAACTGCAGCTTATATGAAATTTGGCGCAATGCTGTCCCAGAATCTGAAAAAAGGCGCGAAGGGGATGGGAATGTTGTTGAGAACGGAGGCTGCGATTGCATTTGCAGATCGAAAACGACAGGCAAAACAACAGGGAGAGGAAGCAGGAACGAAGCTTTTGATGCCAATGTTTCTAATGCTTGGAGTGGTACTGCTGATAGTTGTAGTGCCGGCATTTTTCTCCATGAGCGTCTAGGAATGTGGGGAAATTTTTGAAATGAAGGGAGAATGTGTATGAATATGTTATGGATTAGATGGAAACAAAGCATTGAAAATTTGAAGGAAGACAGTGGGATTGGTGTTGTAGAAGTATTGTTGATTTTGGTCGTACTGATCGGTCTTGTGCTAATCTTTAAATCACAGCTGACAAGTATTGTGAATTCTATTTTTCAAAAAATTGTTAATGAAAGCTCAGGAATTTAAAAGTTTATCCGGCAGTGTACATGCAGAAATGACAGTGTTTCTCAGCTTACTATTTGTTATATTTCTTTCATTTATCGGTGGAATTTTAGAGAGTGCATCGCTGCAGGGGATGAAGAGTGAGAAAAGAGCGGATGTCAGTCTTGCAATGGATTCGGTATTTGCTGAATATCACAGTAAATTATTTGAGTTGTATCATATTTTCTCATTAGATGGAAGTTATGAAAGCGATACCTATGAAGAGAAAAAAATATGTGACCGTCTTAATTATTATGCCGGAATGGAGGCAGAGCATGAAATTGAAAAGATTCAAATGTTGACGGATCATAACGGACAGGCGTTTTATGAGCAGGCAGTCCGTTGGATGGAAACAGAAATTGGTCATGGTATTTTGGAGCAGATTCCGAAGATGGAAGAGTTGTGGAAAGAACAAGAAGAGCAGTATACCGACAGAGAGGAAGAATTGGATCAGGCATTGGAAGAAGTAGAAGAGGCGCTGCCGTCTGAAGAAAACCCGTTTACAGATGTTATCCGAATGAGAAATGATGATTTTCTGAAGAAGATTCTTCCAAAGTCAAAACAAATCTCCGAAAAACGAGTAAATATGTCTGAGCTGCCAACTGGGCGGAGACTGTTAAGCGGAAGAGGAGAATTTTCAAATCAGGTTCTGGGAAATGAAACTGTATCAGATATTTTATTCGGAGAATATATGCTTCGTCATTATAATAATGGAGTTACAGAAAGAGAAGACTGCGGAAAGGGATTAGCGTATGAGATGGAGTATATTCTGGAAGGAACAGATGAGGATGGGGAAAATCTTACCAGAGTATTAAGGAAAATACAGGGAATTCGTCTTGCATTAAATTATGGTTTTCTTCTGTCAGATGCGCAGCGGTGCGCGAAAGCACAGACATGGGCGGCAGCACTTAGTGCAGTAATTCTCATGCCGGAATTGACAGAGGTATTAAAACATGCCTTGCTGCTTGTGTGGTCTTATAGAGAAACAGTTGCAGATCTTCGGATATTAATGGCGGGAGAGAAGTGTGTTTTCTGGAAGACAGACAGCAGTTGGAGGACAGAATTCTCAGAAATTCTGATTCCGGATGAGCAGACACAGGAAGAAACGAAAGATGAGAACGGAATCAGATACGAAGATTATTTGCGGATGTTTTACGCAGTAACAGCAAAAGAAACAATGAGGATGCGCGCGATTGATATGTTGGAAATAAATCTGAGGAAGCAGGAAGGAATGGATTATTTTCGGGCAGACAAATCTGTAAATAAAATAGAGATGCGTACAACATGTACATTTCGGCGAGGGATCAGCTATCAGTTTAAAACATGTTATGAGTATCGGTAAGGAGGTGAATACGGATGCCTTTTTCATCCATATATTTACGCAAACAAAATAAAATAATATTAAGAAAGGAGAAAGACGCCGACATATCTCTGACTAAGAGGAAATCTTCCCACAAATCTGTGAAAAAGGCATCTATATTTGCCTCTTTGCCGGGAAGTATCACGCTTGAAACGGCATTAATTGTACCATTTTTCTTTCTGGCGCTTGTATGTCTGCTGTATCTTATTGAGATAATGACGCTGCAGGTATCGGTAAAGGAAGGCTTGCGTTCAGCAGGAAAAGAAGCAGCAGAGCAGGTCTATGGGATACCGGCAGTTATTACTTCAAAAGTCGAAGAGGGGGTAAGAGAAAGCGCCGGAAGGGAACGGCTGGACAATAGTCTAATTAGCGGCGGTGCGTCAGGAATTGATTGTCATGGTTCCTGGTATTCTATGGCAGATGGAATTGTTTATCTAAAAGCAGTGTATGAAGTACGTCTGCCGATTCCGGTTATGAGGATTCCGCCTGTTCGCTGTGAAGAAAAAATACGAGTAAAAGCATGGACAGGATATCAGGGCGGAGGACTTGAAGGAATACTGCCGACGGAAATTGTCTATGTGACAGAAACAGGGATTGTGTACCATAAGAACCCGCATTGTACTTATCTGGAACCATCCGTACGGCAGGTTTCGGCAAATAGTGTAGAAGAACTTCGAAATAGCAGCGGAGGGAAATACTATCCGTGTCATTCTTGTGGAAATGCAGTTCATACCGGCCATTATTATATTACGGACACAGGAGACCGTTATCATACTTCAGCAGCGTGCAGCAAACTTCAGAGAATAGTATATGCGGTAGAAAAAAGTGAAGTCAGAGGAAAGGGGGCGTGCTCAAAATGTTCACGATAGGAGTGCGGTCTGTTGAAACAATTGCTGTAATATTAATGATCGGGCTTGGCATGCTTGATTGGAAACAGCATCGTCTTCCCAAATTACTTTTGGGAGCGCTTACCGTTCTGGCAGTGATTGCAAGAGTCGGTGGCAATATATCATTTCCGGTTTTCATATCCGGAATGATTCCGGGAGTATTATTTCTCATTCTTAGTTGTATGACGAGAGAAGGTGTTGGATACGGAGATGGATGGATTGTATTGATTCTGGGAGTGGTATTTGGTTTGTGGAAAACAGTATATATTTGTATGATTGCTTTATTTGGTATGGCATGTGCTGCAATATTTGGTATGTCATTTCTGCACTGGGATAAGAAAAAGCGTCTTGCGTTTGTTCCGTTTCTTGCAGTGGGATGTTTAGGGGTGATCTTGATTTGAAATATAGAACAGATATAGAAATGTGTGATAAATATAATTTGAGAGCAAGCTTTACGGTCGAAACAGCAGCAATATTTCCCGTAGTTTTTCTGGTAATTGTCAGCGCGGTGTACCTTTCTTTTTTCTTTCATGATAAACATATTTTGCAAAGTGCAGTGATTGAAACAGCAAGCATTGCCAGTGAGAGAATGAGGCTTTTAACGCCTCCGGAGACAGAAGAGCTGGCTGGACATTTGCAGGAGCGGATTCGTGGAAAAATGATTTATTTTTCTGCAGCAACGGTAGAAATTGTATGTGAAGAGGAAAAGGTAGCGGTAAATGCAGCTGCATATAAAGACGAATGCGCATTCGGGCAGATGCGGTTATGAATATCACTATTCCGGAACGGGAAGTTCGCAGAGTTAGACATTTTAGAGAAGTGGGGGAGTAGACTATGGATATATCTTACAGAAGAGAATTAAATCGAACACAGTTGATTTTAGAAGTGGCAGGAATCAGAGAGAAAGATTATCAGGTTTATATGCTTGAGGAAAATCGACCGGAAGGAATTTTGCCGATCATAGTACAGGGAGTAGGGACAAAAACACAGTATAAGTATGATATCAGTGGAAAGATATCTATTCGCGCTCTTTATGAGAAAACAGGAATACAGTTTGATGAGATTTGCAGTCTTATAATACAGCTGACAGAAACGATAAAATGTTTGGAGGCATTTATGCTTGATCCGGATAGAATCATATTGGAACCGGAATTTATCTTTTATGAAAAGCACAAATTTTTATTCTGCTATTATCCGCTTCATACAGGGAATCTTCATCAGGCGTTTCGTGAGTTTTCCGAGTACTTAATCCGTCAGGTAGATTGTGAAGATAAGACAGGAATTTGCCTCGCCTATGAACTGCATAGAATTACAACGGCGGAAAACTATTGTATGGATAGAGCGTTAGAACAGGCATATCGGATGATGGGGGAGCAGGAAAAGGAAGAAAGTGAAGCAGAAGAAATTTTTAGATATGAAGATATTATCGAGGAAGAAGGAATGGGAATCGGAATACTCAGAGAAGCAAAAACACCTTTTGGTAAATTGACGGGACTATTTGGAAGAAAGCGGCTTCGAGATACTGAAAATTATTAAAAACTCTGGAAAAATTGAGAAAATAAGGATTGTAGTGAATTTTAAACTATACTATAATAGACTCAAGTACTAAAATTGGTAAACATTAGAAAGGAAGCCGGCATGACAACAGGGAAAAAGGCATGGATGACGATAGGGATTGCAGCAATTAATATCGCTGTATTTCTTGTACTGGAATGTATTGGAAATACCGAAAACGGCGCATGGATGCTGAAAGCAGGGGCTATGTACGTTCCTCTTTTTGAGAGCGGGCAGTACTATAGAATTATTACAAGTATGTTTCTGCATTTTGGATTTCATCATCTGGTAAATAACATGTTTATGCTTTTTGTTCTTGGTTCTCAAGTTGAGTTTGAAACAGGAAAACTAAGATTTTTGTGTATTTACATGCTTAGTGGAATCGGCGGCAATCTGTTCTCGATGCTGAGTGAGATACAAACCGCTGATTATGCAGTTTCTGCCGGTGCATCCGGAGCCATTTTCGGTATGGTAGGCGCTCTCCTTTATATTGCAATACGCAATGGAGGCAGGATCGGAAGTCTGACCTGGAAAGGAATCCTTGTCATGATTTTAGTTACATCTTATTATGGGTTTACAACTGCCGGGATTGATGTTATGGCTCATATCGGAGGTCTTATATGTGGATTTATCAGTTCCATATTTTTTTACCGGAAGAATTACCGAAAAGGTAGTTCCGTATCCGATATTGGAAGTCAGATCTAGTGTACCCATATGCGAATTGACGATTCGTTTTACAATTGCAAGTCCGATTCCGGAGCCGCCTTTTTTGAAACTGACAAAGGGATCAAAAATGCGGTCAATCTGTTCAGGGGCAATGCCACATCCTGAATCGGAAATGGTAATATGGAGTTTTCCGCAGCGCATGAATGCTTTGAGGTGAATAGAGCCGGTGATATCGCCTTTATGTTCCGGATCGATGGCCTCAGAAGCATTTTTTAGCAGATTAATCAAAACTTCTTTCAGTAAGGTCGGATCACCCACCAGGTCTGGTAGTTCCGGCGCAATATAAGATGTGAATTCAATATCTGAAGAAGAGATTGATGCTGCAAAAGAAAGAGCAGCGTGCTGAAGGAATGGTGTTGTATGTATTGTTTCAAATGAAGGTGCGGCACCGTGTCCGTAAGCGGATAGTCTCGTAAGAAGTTCTATCATAAATTCTACATCATCGAATAAAGAGTCCCAGTGAGTATAAGATGCCACTTCCGGGTGCTGCTGTTCGATAAGCTGCAGTGTGCTGTAGATGATTGTCAGAGGATTTCGCAGTTCGTGAGTCATCTGACTTAAAGAAAATGAGTTGTCATCCATCGTATTTAAAAAAGTATTTGTTATCATATTTATCCCACCTTTCTATATGACAAGTCTAGCACTGGGTAAATAATTATACAAATAAAATCAAGAAACAAATTGTGACAAATTCCGCAAGAATAGTAAGTTATAATAGCAAATGAGGTGTTGAAAAATGAAAAAAGATGATTGTATTTTTTGTAAATTGGCGAATGGTGAAATCCCGACTGCAACATTATATGAGGATAATGATTTCCGGGTAATTCTTGATCTCGGACCGGCATCAAAAGGACATGCACTGATTCTTCCAAAAGAACATTATGATAATTTATATGAGCTGGATGACGAGACTGCATCAAAAGTGCTTGTACTTGCAAAAAAGATGATTACAAGAATGACAAAGGCGCTTGGATGCGATGGTTATAATCTTGTCCAGAATAATGGAGAAGCAGCCGGTCAGACAGTTCATCATTTCCATCTGCATCTGATCCCGCGTTATAAAGACGATCAGGTAGGACTGGGTTGGAATATGGGTAAACTGACAGATGAGGATAAAGAAGAGATATTAACAAAATTTCACGAGACGATATAGCATAATCAATACAAAGGATAAGAACCTGAGAATGAGATCCATAGGGATGAGGGTATGAATAAACAAGAATTACAAAATGAATTTTGGAATAAAATTTATGATGATTATGCTAAAGTGATTTTAAATATAGCCGCTGATATTTTGAAAGATGAACATCTGGCACAAGATGTTGTGCAGGAAGTCATGTATAAATATTATGTTTATCTTCGTGAAAATGATGTTGAATTTGAAAAAAGCTGGTTGATTAAAGTAACAAAAAATGTCTCCTTTAACTTAGTGAAGAAGCTGAAACATGAATTGGATTATATAGATTTTGATCAGCTCCAGATAGAGGAGGATGAAATGATAAACGGATATTCAAGTACAGAAGATGCATATATCCGTCAGTTTTGTCAAAGGGAAGCAGAAGAATTATGCAATCAGATTTTTGAAGAGGCAAAGCATGAACATAAGAACGCATACGAAGCGCTTAAGGCTTTGTATCAGAAGAAGGAAACACGAAAAGAAACTGCACATCGGCTTCATATGTCAGAGAATGCGCTTTATACAATGATGTCAAGAACCAAGGCAAAGCTAAAAAAGCAATATGGCAGTAAATACACAGAAATCACAAAGATATAAGATAGGACTGTTGCAAAAAGATTTTAAATACAAGGCAAGTGTCGGAAAGCTCCGAAGAAATTGTCTGTAGATAAGTTCTATTTTGCAACAGTCCCATAAAGAATGAAATAGTTTTTTGAAGAACTATTTTGCAGCCTGTTCAATCAAATGAATGATTGTATCAATGGAATCCTGCTGTGAAGATTTTTTCATTGCACTGATATAGGACTCCCGATTGTCATATAACTTGTGAATAGTATCCAGAAGAGAGGTATTTGTTAAATTCTCTTCTTCTAGTACAAGGCTGAAGCCTTGCCGTTCGAAGGAACGGGCATTCAAAATCTGGTCTCCGCGGCTTGCATTTGCAGAGAGCGGAATTAAAAGGGTAGGTTTATGCAATGCCAGAAGTTCACAGATTGCATTGGCACCGGCGCGGGAAATAACAATATCTGCAAGCGCAAACAAATCTTTGAGTTCTTCCTTAATGTATTCAAACTGGACATAGCCAGGAAGATTTTTTAAAGAATCATCAATTTTTCCTTTTCCGCAAAGATGCACAACATGAAAATCTTTTAAAAGTTCCGGAAGGACAGCACGGACTGCATTGTTGACTGCAACAGAGCCGAGGCTTCCTCCGATAATAAGAATCACAGGTTTATTCGCAGTCAGATGACAAAAATCAAGGGCTGCGATTTTATTTCCGTGAAGAAGTTCCTGACGGATCGGGGAACCGGTCAGAACTGCTTTTTCTTTCGGGAGGTGTTCAAGGGTCTCCGGAAAATTGCAGCATACTTTCGTTGCGGAAGGAATAGAAAGTTTGTTAGCGAGACCTGGTGTCATATCAGATTCATGAATAATTGTAGGAACGTGTCTTCGCTTTCCCGCCATAACAACAGGGACAGATACGAATCCTCCTTTAGAGAATATGACATCTGGTTTTAGTGTTTTAATTAATTTATTAGCTTCGCTGAATCCTTTTAATACGCGGAATGGATCAGAAAAATTCTTCATGCTGAAGTAGCGGCGAAGCTTTCCGGAAGAAATTCCGTGATAAGGTATCCCGAATTGTTCGATTAGTTCTTTTTCGATTCCATTGTAGGAACCGATGTAATGGATATCGTAATTGAGTTCCTTCAAACGAGGAAGCAGGGCAATATTCGGTGTAACATGTCCGGCAGTACCACCGCCGGTTAATATGATGCGTTTCATAAAGTTCCCCTCCTAATATTTTCTACGATTATCTTAACAGATTTAAAAAAAAGTGCAAGATAATCAGAAAGAAAGAGGCTGATGTATGGATGAAAAGAAAGAATTATGCAATAAATCAAGTGAGAATAGAATAAAAAATCCTTCCGAACATTCTGAACAAACAGAGATGTCCAATCATTCTGTGCTGAACCCGACACCGGAAATGAAAGAACGTCTGGAAAAGCGAATTGAGGAATATGAAAAACAGAGAGAACTTCAGGAACAGCTTTATGCGCAGTTATCCGAAGAAGACAGAGAAGCGTTGAAGCTTGGGAAAGAACTCCAAAGGCAGCGAAAGATAGACGCTTCCTCAAAAGAATCTCAGCGAAAGAAAAACAGACGTACAAAATCTGGCAGTTGGAAGAAAAATATTGTATCAGCAGCTGCGGGAATCGGAATTGTAATAGCAGTGACCTCTGGCTTTACTATTGCCAGTGTCGGAGGACCAAAACAGGCGTTGAAGATTGCGCGGGAGATGTTTGGAGAGAGAAATCGAGCTACTATTAATGCCAATGTAGAGGGGAATAACAGTGAATCTGGATTGAATGAAATGGATGCGGAAGAACAGGCGTATCAGCAGATTAAAGATGAATTGGGATTTGATCCGGTAAGATTGGGATATCTGCCGGAGGGGATGGTGTTTAATGATATTGAGATAGATAAAAAATCTCAAGAAATATATATGTGTTATAAAAAAGAAAAAGAAAAATTAACTTTTATAATGCAAAAGCGATATAGTGTAGGAAAAACAGCAGTAGACATAGAAGATCAAATGATAAATCAGCAGTATATTTCTATGGAAAAAGGGGATCAAATGATAAATCAGCAGTATATTTCTATGGAAAAAGGGGATGTATTATTAACAGAATATCAAATT
>NZ_QRVX01000039.1:0-23107 GCF_003458885.1 Coprococcus sp. AF21-14LB
CTTATTTGATAATATATATTAAAATATTTAATAAGAGGTGCTTCATATGGAGTTGAGGAATATTAGTACATTTCTGAAGGTGGCAGGAACACAGAATATTTCAAAAGCAGCTGACCAGTTGGGATATTCGCAGTCTGCGGTAACAGTTCAGATCCGGCAGCTTGAAAAAGAGCTGGGAACACAGTTGTTTGAGCGGATCGGAAAAAGAATTACTCTGACAGAACGGGGAGTGGAGTTTACAACCTATGCCAATGAAATTATGAAATTGACGAATCAGGCGCTGACTTTTGCAAATGCAGAGCGTGAAATGGAAGGAACATTGAGGATTGGCGGGGTGGAGTCTGTTAGTACAGCAATTCTTCCAGAGATCATTCACTGCTTTCATAAGCAATATCCGAAAATTAAGTTTGTACTAAAATCAGGGACAACCGAAGAACTGATGGAGATGGCAAGGCAAAATGAAATTGACTTGCTTTATACACTGGATCGAAAAATCTGCAAATCAGAGTGGAAATGCGCGGCAGAAAAAGAAGATAAGATTGTATTTGTGACCTGTTATCGTCAAGAGAAGAATCATCATAGGATGGTGCCGATTGAAGAACTGATCCAAAAGCCATTTATCCTGACAGAAATGGGAGCGGCATATCAGTACGAACTGGAGCGTCTTCTGGCAGGATATGGACTGGAAGTAATTCCAATTCTTGAAACTGGAAATACAGATACCATCATTCAATTATTGAAACAGGGGATGGGATATTCGTTTCTGCCGGAATTTACCGTGAAAGATGCATTGGAGCAAAAAACTTTACAGCAGGTTTACACAAATCTTCCGCAGGTTGTGATGTACAGTCAGCTGTTTTATCATCACAGCAAATGGGTAACGCCTCAGATGCAGAAATTCACGGAGCTTGTTGCGGCCCGTTAAGCTAAAATTCTTTTTCAATACAGTAATTGAGAACCGATTCCATTTGCGGCGAAACCCATTTGTCATAATGGTAGAGGAGCTGTTTCCAGACATCAATTTCAAAATCTTCTACAGGCAGATGAGAAAGACTGCCGGAGGAAACTGCTTTCTCAGTGACATAATCCGGAAGGAAGGAAATGCCGATTCCCTGACTTACAAGGGTACAGATCAATTCGGTACTTCCGATTTCAAGAACCGGATGGACGGCCAGAGAGATCTCTGCGAGGCGTTCCTCCATCATCCGCCGATAACTCGTTCCTTTTTCGGTTAAGATAAATGGCTGTGCAATTAGTTCTTGAATAGAAAGGTTCGATTTGCGGCAGAGAGGATGATTTGCCGCTGCAACAAAGTGGGTTTGGACTTTTTTTTCACGCACAATTACATAGTCTGTATTATAGATGTGATTGTCAAGTGTTAAAACGGCATCTACCTGGTTTTGATTTAGCAGTTGAAAGATTTCTTCTGTCCCGGCGGTTTCAATTTTAAGGGAAATCCCGGGATATTGTTTTCGAAAACCGTCAAAGTTACTTGAGAGGAGAGAAGTACAAAGAGAATCGGCAGTAGCCAGACGGACATAACCGCTGATATTCTTTGGATCTTGAATATTGGACTTTAGGGCCTGGGTTAATTTATTTATTTGATGAGCATAGTTCAGTACTTCACGGCCTTTGGCTGTAAGGACTACGGTATGATTGATTCGGTCAAAAAGGCGAAGGTTCAGCTCTTCTTCCAGTTGACGAATCTGAAAGGAAACGGTTGACTGGGAGAATCCGAGACGTTCTGCTGCTTTTGTAAAACTGCAAAGTTCTGCAACGTGTATAAATGTGATTAAGTTTTTCAATTCCATAAAAAATACCTCACTATCGAAAAAATAGATGCTTATTATTATAACTATCAATTTTACAGATTCTATTTTCTACTATATACTATAAGAACAGGAATGACAATGAATTTTTACAGGGGGATGAATTATGGATTTATTGGAACAGGCAGGTCAGATGATCGTAACACTGATCAGCAAGGCATATCAGTTATTGTGGGGGGATCTGATTACAATCCCGCTTCCGGGAGGAAGTTCGCTTGGACTTTCACTGTTAGTAATGATTTTAATTCCGTCAGGAATCTATTTTACGGTAAAAACAAGATTTCTTCCATTTCGGCTTTTCCCGGAGATGATAAAAGCTGTACTGGAAAAGAAAAATGTACAGCAAAAAGGAGCAATTTCAGGAGTACAAGCGTTGATTGTATCTACGGCAACCCGCGTCGGAATGGGAAATCTCGTTGGAGTTGTTGCTGCAATCTCAGCAGGAGGAGCAGGAGCTGTTTTCTGGATGTGGGTAATTGCACTTCTTGGTTCTTCTACTGCATTTGTAGAAGCGACGCTTGCACAATTGCATAAGGAAAAGGATCCGTTATACGGAGGTTATCGAGGCGGTCCGGCGTATTATATCCACCATCTGTTTGTGAAAGAAGGAAGCAAGAAGAAACGTTCTGTAATTGCGGTACTCTTTGCATTATCCGGTTTGATCTGTTGGTGTGGTATTAGCCAGGTAGTTGGCAATTCTGTTTCTTCCGCATTTGAAAATGCGTTCCACATTCCGCCGCTTTATACGACAATTGCACTTGTTGCTGTGGCAGCAGTCATTGTATTAAGAAAGAATGCAACGGTAAAAGTACTTGATATTGTCGTACCGATTATGGCTGTTTGCTTTTTTGCTATGACGATTTTTATTACAATTAAGAATGCGGCTCTTTTGCCATCTGTATTTAAGCAGATCTTTACAGAAGCATTTGGTATCCGTCAGGTCGCAGCCGGAGGAATCGGAGCTGTTATTATGAATGGAGCGAAAAGAGGACTCTTTTCTAATGAGGCCGGTTCAGGCTCTGCACCTTGTGCAGCGGCAGCAGCGGACATCGATCATCCAGCCAAAGAAGGACTTCTTCAGGCTTTTGGTGTGTTTATCGATACCATTGTAATCTGCAGCTGTACTGCAATGATCATGCTTCTGACACCGGAAAAATTAACAAATGGTCTGGAAGGAATGGATCTTTTGCAGGCTTCGATGCAGTTTCATCTGGGAGAGTTCGGTGTGATTTTTATTGCGGCAATTCTCTGGCTCTTTAGTTTTTCTACATTTATCGGAATTTTATTTTATGCAAGACCGAATGTGGCATACTTATTTGGAGATAATTGGACATCGCAGACACTTTATAAGATTCTTGCCTTAGTTATGCTTTTTGTTGGCGGGATGGCGGCTTATACATTTGTATGGGATCTGGGAGATATTGGCGTTGGGCTTATGACGGTATTTAATATGATCGCTTTGTTCCCGCTTGGTTCCCAGGCAGTCAAAGCGATGAATGATTATGAAAAACAACTTGGCGTAAAAAAATAAAATTGCAGAAAATAGTAAAAAGACTTGTAAATAATTAGAATATAGTCTATAATACAATCAATCAATACAGTATGGAAAATTCGTTTGAACAGGAACAAGTAATCTTTCAGTAGAATCTACAGAGAGGCAGCGGGTGGTGGAAGCTGCTGATGAACCGGAATGATGAAATCATCCTTGAGAAGCAAACTGAACGTAAGTAGGGGAGCCGGAGTAGAGCCACGTTATAGGTGATACGCATTGTCAGATGCGGGAATGAGCCGGAATATTTCCGGGAATTAAGGTGGTACCACGAACAAAATCGTCCTTTTATAAGGGCGATTTTTTTTGTTTCAGCGAGAATGTTTTTTCCAGTAAGGTTATTAATTTTATGAGGAGGACTTAAAAATGAATTTGAAGAAAAAGCAAGTATTACTTGTAAGTTTTATGTTGTTTTCACTGTTTTTTGGAGCAGGAAATCTGATTTTCCCACCATTTCTTGGACAGAATGCCGGAGAAAATACGCCATTGGCGATTGCTACATTTTTAATTACAGCAGTAGCGCTTCCGGTACTTGGGGTTATTGTAGTAGCACGTTTTGACGGATTGGAGAAACTATCGAGAAAGGTAAACCCGGTTTTTGCAATGCTGTTTACCGTACTTATTTATCTCTCCATTGGACCGGGACTTGGAATTCCAAGAGCAGCTTCCCTTCCATTTGAGATGGCAGTAGCGCCATATCTGCCGGAAGATGCAAATCTTACGGTATTTATGCTAGTGTTCTCGCTTGTATTTTTCCTGATTGCAGGATGGCTGGCAATGACACCGAAGAAACTGGTAGAACGCATTGGAAAGTTTTTAACGCCATCTTTACTGTGTTTATTGTTATTTGTATTTGTAAACTTTTTGCTGAGAGGAACGGTAGATGTTGTTCCGGCGCAGGAGAGTTATCAGTCAAATCCACTTGTTAAAGGATTTCTGGAAGGATATTTGACAATGGATACGATTGCGGCTTTGAATTTTGGTCTTGTGATTGCAACAACAATTCAGACACTTGGTATTGAGGAAAAGAAATATGTAATGCGATATACGGTTATGACCGGGATTTTTGCCGGAACAATTTTAGCAGCAGTATATTTGATTCTTGCTTATATGGGAATGGCATCTTCCGGTGTGATTCCGCTCCAAGAGAATGGTGCATGGACATTGCGTGGTATTGTTCATCAGCTTTTTGGAGATATGGGAGCAGTTGTGCTAGCAGCTATTTTTACGCTGGCATGTTTGACAACCTGTGTAGGATTAATTACTTCTATTTCACAGTATTTTTCAACTTTAACAAAGAAAATATCTTATAAACAATGGGTGTATTTGATCTCAGGATTTTCATTTATTGTTTGTAATCAGGGATTGAACGTGATTCTCAGTATTTCAGTACCGGTATTGGATGCCATTTATCCAATTGCGATTATTCTGATCGTACTTGGACTGTGTGATTCTTTCATTAAAGAGATTCCGTATATGTATTCTTGTACAGTTGGAGCGGTTGGTGTTGTCAGTGTGCTATATGCGTTGGGAAATGCAGGAGTAGAGATAAAAGTAATCAGTAATCTGCTCCACAAACTGCCTCTGTATTCACTTGGACTTGGATGGGTTGGTGTAGCGGCAGTCGTAGCGGCAGTGTGTCTGATTGTACATGCTGTTCAAAAGGCAACAGGTCTTTCACAGATTGAAAATACTGCAAATGAATAAGAAATTACGGTAAATCTTAAGAATTTCTAAAATTATGCACAAAAAATATGAAAGATTTTAGGCAAAAATGCGAATTGTTATTCTGAAAGAAATATTATATAGTGTAAATATATTTGAAAATCAGATGAATGAAGCGCATTTAATTTCATAAATGCTGATGGTGTGTTACTGGTGAAGCAGGCATAAACTATCCGATTTTATTCATAAAGTACTTGGATGAAGTCGGGATGTTTATGCCCTTTTTTATTCTTAGCAGTATAAAGATGCTGCAGAAAAGGATGTTTTAACATGTATTGCATTTTAAAAATATTAAATAACAATGCACTGCTGGCAGAGGACAGCGAAACGGCGAGTGAACGAATCTTACTTGGGAAAGGCATCGGTTTTGGAAAGAAAGCAGGAGACTATGTTGACAGTGATGAGAAAGTTCAAGTATATACGCCGGTTGTGCGGCAGGAGCAAAGTTCTGCGATGCATGTAGTAAATACGATCGATCCGGTTTATATCGAAGTGGCAGGAAAGATTATAAGTGAGGCAGAAAAAGTATTTGGCAGTGTCAACCGGGATATTATTTTACCGTTAGCAGATCATATTGCTTTTGCGGCAAAGAGAGAGCAGGAGAATATTTTTCTTCCGAACCCGTTTATTTTAGATATTAAAATATTATTTGGGAAAGAATTTGCGGTTGCGATGGAAAGCCGGAAGATTATTCAGGAAATGACAGGATACCGGATTTCGGATGATGAAGCAGGCTTTATTGCTCTTCATATTCATTCAGGACTTTCAAATGAAGAAGTGTCAGATACGCTTCGGACAACTCAGATTATTGATGAGAGTATGCTCATTATTGAAAAATCTATTGGAAGTAGAATAAAAAAAGAATCACTGGCTTATATTCGTTTGATGAGTCATTTATATTATATGATTGTCCGTATGAAGACAGAAGAAGCTGTGAATCTGGATTTGAATGAATTTGTAAGGCTAAATTATCCAAATGCAGGAAGAATTGCAGAAGTAGTATGCAGGAATATGAGCCGTAAGATGCAAAAAAGTATGTATCCGGAAGAGTTGGGATTTCTTGCAATCCATGTCCAGCGGATGATTGCATCTGCTGAAGAGAAAAAATAGAGGTAAGGAAAATGATGGATTATATTCGCAAACACCAAAAAGCGGCAATCGGAATAGGATTTATTGTTGTCCTGCTTATCATTTTCTTTGGTTGGCAAAGGAAAATGGCAACATCAAAGTCAGTCTATGATGAGTTGGAAGATCTGCCGAGAGGTGCTGAAGCAGTCAGAAGTGACTTTTATGAACAGCAGCTGACGAAGAAAGAAGAAGAAGTATATCAGTTTCTAAAAGAGCATTTGGCGAATATGGAAGGAGGAATCCTGACACTTCCGCAAGCGATTGATGGAAAAGAATATCAAAGGATTGTAACCGCGTTGGAATATGACCGTAATCCATTTTTCTATGGATTTGTTGATATTCCTATGACTGGAGAATATGAATACGTTCTTCAAAAAGAGAAGGATATTCTCAGAGTGACTGAAGAAAAGATTGAAAAAATAGTATTGTTTTTATCATGCGCAAAGGGAATTGAAGTATCCGGACGGTTTGATGAAGAAGGTTATCTTGTGAATGCAGATAAGATTGCAGAAGAGCTTTCGGTAAATGATTCGGAGAAAGAAACAAAAATCTGCCAGACAATGGAAGAGACTGACAAGATTCTGAATGAAATCGTTGCTGGTTTGCCGGAGGGAGCCGGTCAAAAATCAACAGCAGATTATTTCCTGGGGTGGCTGGACGAACACTTGGAATTGGCAGATGACACAGCGTCAGAAGCAAAAGAACTGAAACATATGGGAGAAATGTTAGATCAGATTTATCCTTATAATCATTTGGCAGCGCTGACAAAAGGAAAGGCCAGTATACTTGGATATGCTAAGATTTTATCAGAGCTTTTTGAAAGAGCCGGAATGGAATCGCATGTTGTAATGGGAAGCTGGACAAGTCAGTGGAGCGAAGAAATGTATGTATTGTGTGCTGTTTCCATAGATGGACAGACAATATACATAGATGCCAGCGGAGCAAAGGAAGCATCTCTTGGAGGCAACAGATGGTTGTCGGAAGAAGAAACCTTACACCGCATGAAATTTGCAGATTATTATGAATATGAATAACAGGAGGAAGATATGTTAGGAATTTTTAAAAAGAAAAAAGCAGCCGGATACATGCTTGGAGCACCGGCAAAAGGAAAAGCAGTGAATATTCAGGATGTAAATGATCCGACATTCAGTTCCGGAATGCTTGGACAGGGTGTAGCAGTACTTCCGTCAGAAGGAAAAATTTATGCACCGGCAGATGGAGAAATCGCGATGGTATTTGATACACTGCATGCAATTAGCATGGTTGCTGAAAATGGAGTTGAGATTCTTGTTCATGTAGGTCTTGATACTGTAAATCTAAAAGGACAGGGATTTGAAGCACATGTAAAAGCAGGTGACAGTGTAAAAAAAGGAGATCTGATGCTGACAGTAGACTTGGATTTCTTAAAAGCAGAAGGATATGACATCATTACTCCGGTAGTTGTCTGCAACACAGATGAGTACGCAAAGGTAGAAGGAATCTTCGAAAAAGAAGTTATGCCTGGAGATGATGTAGTAGAAATTACATTAAAATAATAATGGATTTTATTGCCGGAGAAATACCGGTGTAAAATAAATAATGGCGGCAGAAAACTGTTTCCATTGTGAAGCAAAAGGGATTAAGGAAAGAGTAGGAGGAAATGATATTATGATGAGATATCTTCAAAGATTAGGAAAATCTCTCATGCTTCCGGTAGCTTGTCTTCCGGTAGCAGCCATTCTTCAGGGATTAGGTTACTGGCTTGACCCAACAGGATGGGGTGCAAACAGTGCGATCGCAGCATTTTTATTAAAAGGTGGCGGATGTCTGATCGACCAGATGCCGATTCTGTTCGCAATCGGTGTAGCTGTTGGTATGGCAGATGATAATGATGGTACAGCCGGACTTGCCGGACTTGTATCCTGGATCATGACAACAACACTTCTTTCAACAGATGTTGTAGCAATGCTTACAAGTACAGCTGTTGAAAAAGTAGATCCGGCATTTGGTAAAACACAGACACAGTTCATCGGTATTCTTTGTGGTTTAATTGCAGCAGCAGTTTACAACAAATTTAAGAGTACAAAACTTCCGGATGCTTTCTCATTCTTTAGTGGAAAGAGATGTGTAGCAATTGTTACAGCAGGTGCATCTTTAGTATCCAGTTTAGTTTTATTCTTTGTATGGCCAATCGTATACAATGTATTAATTACAGTTGGTGAAACAATTATGAAACTTGGTCCGATCGGAGCAGGTATTTACGGTTTCTTCAACCGTCTGTTAATTCCATTCGGTCTTCACCATGCATTAAACTCTGTATTCTGGTTTGACGTAGCAGGTATTAACGATATCGCTAAGTTCTGGGGCAATGCTGACGGTGGAGTTCTTGGACAGACAGGTATGTACATGGCAGGTTTCTTCCCGGTAATGATGTTTGGTCTTCCGGCAGCAGCTCTTGCAATGTATTTCACAGCAAAAGATACAAAGAAAAAAGTTGCAGCAGGTCTTTTAATGTCAGCAGCAATCGCTTCTTTCTTAAATGGTGTTACAGAGCCTCTGGAATTCTCATTCATGTTCCTTGCTCCGGCACTGTATGTTGTACATGCATTATTAACAGGTATCTCTATGGCAGTTGTTGCAGCGCTTCCGGTGCGGGCAGGATTCAACTTCAGTGCCGGTCTTATTGACTGGACATTGAGCTTCAAAGCGCCGTTTGCTCAGAACCCGTTATTATTAATCCCGATCGGCCTTGCAGTAGGTGTTGTTTACTTCATTATTTTCCGTATTGTTATTGTGAAATTTGATATGAAGACACCGGGTCGTGAAGATGATGATTTAGATGAAACAAAAGTAACTCTTGCAAATGATGATTTTACAGCAATCGCTAAGATCGTTCTGGAAGGTGTAGGCGGAAAAGCTAACGTTACATCTATTGATAACTGTATTACAAGACTTCGTCTGGAAATCAAAGATTATACATTAATCGATGAGAAGAAAATTAAATCTGCTGGTGTGGCAGGTGTAATCAGACCAAGTAAAACTTCTGTTCAGGTTATTGTAGGAACAAAAGTACAGTTTGTAGCTGATGAGTTCAAAAAACTCTGTAAGTAAGAAAAAGTAAAAGAAAATACAATTTTTTAATCCCTTTTTAATAGGAGAAGCTGTCAGTAATGTAAATTGCTGGCAGCTTCTTTGTTAGTGTCCACTTAAGGAGATAAAAATACCAGTTACCGGGATTTGGTAGATTTTATACGAGCTTTTTCTTATAATGTAGGAAAAGGAGGGAGAGCGATGAAAATACTCATTAAACGGATTCCACGAGAGCAGGAAGAGGAGGCAAGACTATTTGTCCATGAAGAAGATGAAGGAATCAAACAATTGGCAGAATATGTTGAAGAAGAGCAATTTCGGAAAGAACAGCTGATCTGTCAAAAAGAAGATACGATTTGCCGTTTGAGCTGCCGGGAGATTTATTATATAGAAACGATGGGGGACGTGCAGGAGGTTCATTCCAAGAGCGGATGCTATATGACGCGGAAACGGCTCTATATATTGGAACGGGAACTGCCGGAATATTTTGTCCGGGTTTCAAAATCAGCGATTATAAATTTACAACTGGTAAAAGAGTATCATCAAACCGGGAGGAATGATGACGGCAGAATTTTCAACGGGCGATGAAGTATACATTTCCAGGAAATATTTAAGAGAGATTCGCGAAAGAATCTGGGAGGAGCGCTTATGAAAAACAGAATTAAAGAAGAAAAAAGAGAGATATTGTCCTATGGAACCGGAATTGGCGGGGCAATGTTTGTCAGCAATGTAATTTATCTTGGACGACAGAGTAATGTGAAGTTTGTGGAAGAAGTTATGCCATGGTTTGGACTAATGTTTCTTACCTATGTCGGAGTCGGGATTTTATTTTTCTATCTTTATACACGGACACCAAAGAAGGACAGTTTTTGGAAATATTGTATGAAAGGTGCGTCAGGGATTTACATGATTGGTAATATCATGCCGCTCATATTTTTGCTTGGAGCAGTTCTGTCAAAAACAACTCCGCTTAGAATTATTTGCATATTAGATGCAGTGATTCTGCTTGGTTTCTATATTCTTGATTATCATTCTGTTTGGAAATTATCAAATGTTTTGAATGGGCGTCAGGGGCGAACAAAGACATTATTGGTTGATCTGGAGGAAAAACCGGAAAGTGTGGAAGAATTCTGTAATCAGATCCGATCCTACTGTGAAAAGAATCATCAGACAGTAGAATTTCTGACGAAGGGAAGAACATGTGAGATATTGCTGGATGGAAAACCATGTACAGTGGAATTGGATTCATATTATTCACAGTTTGGACCAATGTACAGTATGAAATTTATCTGGAAACGTTAAAAGGCAGGCGGATGATATACCGAAGCTGGCAGCCGGAGAGGGCTGCCGACTTCGGGGAGAAGGTTCTTAATCAGAAAAGGAAACGACGGAAGGAAGCGAGGAACGCATTAAGAATAGATTTCTTTGGAGGAAGAAAGTAATTTTACAAATTTCTGACCGGTAACAGAGAGAGGATGCTGTTCGTTGCGGACGAGACAGATATTGCGGGGAGGAATGTATTCCTGCATATTTAGGAAGTACAGATTTCCTTCTGTAAGAGCTGCAGATGCAAAACGGGATGGAATAATTCCGATTCCAAGATTCCGGATGACCATAGGGACGATCAGCTCTGTAGTGGTCACTTCGATTTCCGGTTTCAGAATCAGATCGTGTTCTAAGAAAATCTGCTCCAGATATTTTCTGGTGGAAGTTCCCTGTGTGACCGTGATGATCGGATAATTCATCAAATCAGAAAGATGAAGTTCGCGGTTAGCAAGAAAAGAAAACTTGGAGCCGGCAACGACTACATCCTGAAAGGTTGTCAGTTCAGTGACTTCAAGTTCTGGATAAGTTTCATAAGGAGAAGCTACGATTACAGCAAAGTCGATTAATCCGGCATTCAATGCAGTGATAGCATCTGGAGCGGAAAGTGTATTGATTGTAAGTTTGATATCTGGGTAAACATGGCGGAAGCGTTCCAGATAAGGAAGCAGATAGCGGTGAAGCGCGAGTTCACTTGCGCCAATCTGGAGTGTCCCGGAAGTCAGATTTAAAATTGCGTGGAGTTCTTCTTCGGCTTTAAAAATATGAGCGCATGCTTTGGCTACATGTTTGTAAAGAAGTTTTGCTTCGGGGGTGAGTGTCACCCCCTTTTTTGATCGAATAAAGAGCGGACAATTCAGTTCTTTTTCCAGACTCTGGATAGCATAACTGACAGTCGGCTGAGAAAGATAGAGTACTTTCGCGGCGGCAGTAATATTTTTATATTTGGCAACATAGTAGAAAATTTTATAATGTTCAAAGCTTGCAGACATAGTAAAACACCTCTATCAATAGAAAAATTCAATGGTTAAATGTAAAATATTTAATTATCTTTATGGAAATAATTGTAGTATAATACAATCCGGACCAAAAAACAAGCGAATTTCCTGTTGGCGGTCCAGTAATGCGGTAAATGCAGAAAGGAAGGGAAGCATACGGAAGTCATTTCAGAAAAATTAATTGAGGAGTTGAATTGTGAAACCGTATTTACGATTCCAATATTTGGCGGTATTCCGATAATGGAATCAGTGGTCGTCACATGGATTATCATGGCAGCGCTTGTGCTGTTGTCGATCATTTTCGTCAGAAATCTGAAGATAGAAAATGTAAGCAGAACGCAGCTTGCACTGGAAACAGCCATCGGTGGGATTCATGATTTTTTTGAAGACATCATGGGAAAAGAAGGAATTCGATATATTCCTTATTTGATCACCGTTGCATTGTATATCGGGGTTGCGAACCTGATCGGGTTGTTTGGATTCAAGGCGCCTACAAAGGATCTGAATGTCACACTTGCCCTGTCGCTGATGAGCATTATTCTGATCGAATATGCGGGAATACACAAAAAAGGAGTAAAAGGATGGCTGAAAAGTTTTGCAGAGCCGATTCCGATTATTCTTCCGATCAACGTACTGGAGATATTTATCAAACCACTTTCGCTGTGTATGCGTTTGTTTGGAAATGTGCTTGGTTCGTTTGTCGTTATGGAACTGATTAAGATTGTCGTTCCGGTAATCGTTCCGGTTCCATTTAGTTTTTATTTTGACATTTTTGATGGTCTGATCCAGACCTATGTGTTTGTTTTTTTAACATCACTATTTATTAAAGAAGCAGTAGAATAAGTTGAAAAAGAAAAGGAGAAATTATTATGACATCAATTATCGCAATCGGAGCAGCAGTAGCAGTTCTTACAGGAATCGGAGCAGGACTTGGAATTAGTATCGCAACAGGAAAGGCAGTAGACGCAATTGCAAGACAGCCGGAAGCAGAGAGTAAGATCAGTAAATCATTCCTGCTTGGATGCGCTCTTGCAGAAGCAACAGCGATTTATGGATTTATTATTGGACTTGTGATCATTCTGTTTTTAGGTTAAGAAAGAGAGTAGAGAAAGGCAGGTGAATAAGGTGCTGAAATTAGATGTTTGGAACCTTATCTTTACCGTTGTCAACCTAATCGTTCTCTATTTACTCTTGAGAAAATTTTTGATCGGGCCGGTTACTAAGATTATGGACCAGAGAAAAGCAATCATTGAGGAAGGGCTTGCTTCAGCCCGCACTGCACAGTTGGAAGCAGATAAATTAAAACGTCAATATGAGCTGCAGATTGGAACTGCACAGGCAGAATCAGATAAGATTATTAACCGGGCAAAGGAAGATGCCCGGGCAGCTTATGATAAAGTTGTGACTGAAGCAGATGAGCAGGCAGGAAAAGTGCTTGCGGATGCTCGGAAAAATATTGAGATCGAGCGGGCGAAGGCAATCCGTGAAATGGAATCAGAGATCGCGGAACTTGCCCTTGACGCGGCAGTAAAAATTGCAGGAAAAGGCACAAAAGATGCTGATAACCTGGCGTTGTATGATGAATTTTTAGTAAAAGCAGGTGAAGCGGATGACACAGACGGTAATTAATTACGCAAAAGTTTTGTATGAGCTTCAAATTCCTGATGAAATTGTCATGGAGGCAGAAACGTATTTTCAGAATGTACCGGAGCTAGGGGATGCACTAGCTAATCCGGTAATTCCGTTGAACGAAAAATACGCAGTAATAGAAGATCTGTTTACAGATCAGATGAAAAATTTTCTTAAGACGGTCTGTAAAAATGGAAGAATGAGACAGATCAGAGAGATTTTTGATGTATACCAGACCTATTCAAAAAGCCAGAGAAATATATTGCAGGCAACGCTGGTTTATGTAACAGAGCCGACAGAGGAACAAAAAGAAAAATTCAAAGTATTTTTGAAAGAGAGATATGGATGTCGGGGTGTGGAATTAAAGCTTCTGGAAGACCGGGAGCTGATCGGCGGATTTGTGCTTCGCGCAGGCGAAAGAGAATTTGACTGGAGCATACGGGGAAGAATAAAACAGTTAGAGCAAAAATTAATCCGGAGGTGAGCCAGATGAGCTCAATCAGTTCAGAAGCGATTATTTCAATCCTGAAAAGTGAGATCAAAGATTATGAATTATATACAAGGGACCAGGAAGTCGGCACGGTAATCTGGGTTGGAGACGGAATAACAACTGTCTACGGTCTGGATCATGCGATGTATGGAGAGATTGTTATTTTTGAAAATGGTGTCAAGGGAATGGTCCAGGATATCCGGCAGAATGAAATCGGCTGCATTGTATTTGGCAGAGATGTCGGAATTAAAGAAGGAACAAAAGTAACGCGTACCGGCAAAAAAGCCGGTATTCCTGTCGGAGAACAATTTGTCGGCAGAATTGTCAATGCCCTCGGAGAACCGATTGACGGTCAGGGAGAAATTGAGGCAGACGAATATCGTCCGATTGAACAGGAAGCACCGGGGATCGTAGACAGGAAATCAGTCAGTGTACCGATGGAAACGGGAATTCTTGCCATTGATTCCATGTTTCCGATTGGCAGAGGACAGCGCGAACTAATCATTGGAGATCGTCAGACGGGTAAAACGGCGATTGCCATTGATACAATATTGAATCAAAAAGGAAAAGATGTGATCTGTATCTATGTAGCCATTGGACAGAAAGCATCGACCGTAGCAAAGATTGTATCGACGTTAAAGAAGTATGATGCGATGGAATATTCCATTGTATTGTCAGCAACTGCCAGTGATCCGGCTTCTTTACAGTATATTGCACCATATGCAGGAACAGCATTAGCGGAATACTTTATGTACCAGGGAAAAGATGTGCTGATCGTATATGATGATCTGTCAAAGCATGCGGTTGCATACCGGGCTTTGTCGCTGTTATTAGAGCGGTCTCCTGGACGGGAAGCATATCCGGGGGATGTATTCTATCTGCATTCCAGACTGCTTGAGCGCTCCAGTCGGCTAAGCGATGCGCTTGGAGGTGGCTCGATCACGGCCCTTCCGATTATAGAGACACAGGCAGGGGATGTATCTGCATATATTCCGACCAATGTGATCTCTATTACAGATGGACAGATCTTTTTGGAAAGCAGTCTTTTCTTTGCTGGAATGCGTCCGGCAGTCAATGTAGGGCTTTCGGTGTCCCGAGTTGGTGGTGCAGCACAGACAAAAGCAATGAAAAAAGCAGCCGGAAGTATTCGTATTGACCTGGCACAGTTCCGCGAAATGGAAGTGTTTACCCAGTTTAGTTCCGATCTTGATCCGGCTACGAAAGAATTACTTGAGTATGGAAATGGTTTGATGGAGCTGTTGAAACAGCCGCTTTATCGCCCATTGACAATGGCAGAACAGGTAATTACACTCTGCGCAGCAACGAATAAAGTAATGCTCGGGATAGAACCATCGAAAATTAAAGCATTTCAAATGGATCTGTTAGATTATGTGAAGAGAAATGCTCCTGAAATTGTACAAGAATTGGAAGAAACGAAAGTTCTGACAAACGAGCTGGCAGAAAAAATCGTGGCAGAAGCGAAAGCGTTTAAGAGCAGGTGATATTATGGCAAGTATGAGAGAAATACAGAGCAGGATGCACAGCATTGAAGATACGCTGAAAATTACAAATGCGATGTATATGATTTCTTCTTCAAAAGTAAAAAAGGCAAAGAAGATGTTAAGCGAGACTGAGCCATTTTTCTATAATCTGCAAACAGCGCTTGGACGACTGCTTAGACATGTCCCGGATATGGAGCATATCTATTTTGATCAGGGGCGGGAGAAAAAGCCGGAAGAGCGTAAGAAAGGCTATATTGTCATTACGGCGGATAAGGGAATGGCAGGAGCATATAATCATAATGTAATCAAACTTGCAGAAAAGCAGCTTGAGAAAAAGGAACCGCATAAATTATTTATTGTAGGGCAGATCGGACATCATTATTTCGAAAAGAAAGGTGTAGAGATTGCCACACATTTTCACTATACAGCACAAAATCCAACGATGCATCGGGCAAGGGTGATTATGGAAACCGTTCTTGATCTGTATCAGAAGCAGGAATTGGATGAAATTTATGTAATCTATACACAGATGGAAAGCGCTGTGAAAGAAGAAGCGGAAATGCTGAAGATTCTTCCGCTTGAGAAGGCAGATTTTGGCAGCACAAAAATTCCGCAGGGAATTTTGATGGAGGAAATTAACTTTTCCCCATCTCCGGAAGTTGTGCTTGATTATATTGTTCCGAATTATCTGACCGGATTTATTTACGGAGCATTGGTAGAATCCTTTGCCAGTGAGCAGAATGCCCGAATGATGGCAATGGAAGCAGCTACAAAAAGTGCGAAAGAAATGCTTCGGGAACTATCTATTATTTATAACCGTGCAAGGCAGGCAGCGATTACACAGGAAATCACAGAGGTAATCGGAGGCGCCCGCGCACAGAAGTCAAAACACTGACAGACAGGAGGAAAGATTGTGAACGTAGGTAAAATTGTACAGGTTATGGGACCTGTCGTTGACGTAGAATTTGCCACAGGCAGCCTCCCGGATATTAAAGATGCCCTGGAGGTAGAAAATGACGGAAAACGATGCATTATGGAAGTTGCACAGCATATTGGAAACCGGATCGTGCGCTGTATTATGCTGCAGGCAAGTGAAGGGCTTTGCCGCGGAATGGATGTAAAAGCAACCGGCAGCGGAATTCAGGTTCCGGTAGGAAAAGCGACACTCGGCCGTCTGTTTAATGTCCTCGGAGATTGTATTGACGGCGGCACATCTCTTGAAGATGAGGAACATTGGTGTATCCACCGGGAGCCGCCTACTTTTGAAGAACAAAGTCCGGTCGTTGAGATTCTGGAAACCGGAATCAAAGTAATTGATCTTCTTGCGCCGTATGCAAAAGGTGGTAAGATCGGATTGTTCGGTGGAGCAGGTGTCGGGAAAACTGTGTTGATTCAGGAATTAATCCGAAATATTGCTACAGAACATGGCGGATATTCGATTTTTACCGGAGTTGGAGAGCGTTCCAGAGAAGGAAATGATCTCTGGTCTGAGATGAAAGAATCAGGTGTATTGGAGAAGACTGCTTTAGTTTTCGGACAGATGAATGAGCCGCCGGGAGCCCGTATGAGAGTGGCAGAAACCGGTCTTACAATGGCGGAATATTTTCGTGATCAGGAGCATCAGAACGTACTTCTTTTTATTGATAATATTTTCCGGTATGTGCAGGCGGGTTCGGAAGTATCCGCACTGCTTGGCCGTATGCCTTCCGCAGTAGGGTATCAGCCGACACTGGCAACGGAAGTCGGTGAACTTCAGGAACGTATCGCCTCCACAAAAAATGGTTCTGTTACATCCGTTCAGGCAGTCTATGTGCCGGCAGATGACTTGACAGACCCGGCGCCGGCAACAACGTTTGCTCATCTGGATGCGACAACCGTATTGTCGAGAAAGATTGTGGAGCAGGGAATCTATCCGGCTGTAGATCCGTTGGAATCCAATTCCCGTATTCTTGAGGCGGAAATTGTGGGAGAAGAGCATTATGAAACAGCGAGAAGAGTTCAGGAGATTCTTCAGAAATATAAAGAACTTCAGGACATCATTGCAATTCTCGGTATGGAAGAGCTGTCTGAAGAAGATAAACTTCTCGTATATCGTGCAAGAAAAGTTCAGAAATTCCTTTCCCAGCCATTCCATGTAGCAGAGAATTTCACAGGCATCCCGGGGAAATATGTATCTGTAAAAGATACGATCCGCGGTTTCAAAGCGATTCTTGATGGCGAGATGGACGAATATCCGGAATGGGCATTTTTCAATGTGGGAACGCTGGAAGATGTAATCGAGAAGGCAAAGAATACTTCTGAGCCGATGTCATAATTCGGTGGGAGGAATAAATATGCAGTTATTTTCTGTAAAAGTGGTTGCAAGTAATCGTATCTTTTATGAAGGCAAATGCCGTTCTCTTGTGCTTCCGGAGTTGGATGGTGAGAAAGGGATTCTTGCACACCATGAAAATATGATTATTGCTATTGAAAACGGTGTTATGAAAATCCAACAAGAAGACGGAGAGTGGATCGAAGCAGCGGTCAGCTCAGGATTTGCACAGATCATTAACAATCGTGTTCTTGTACTTGTACTGTCGGCAGAAAAACCGGAAGAAATTGATATTCGTCGTGCGCAGGAAGCAAAAGAGCGGGCAGAAGAACAGTTAAGACAGAAACAGAGCCTACAGGAATATCATATTTCACAGGCGTCGTTGTCCCGTGCAATGACAAGAATTAAAGAAGCAAGTAAATATCGATAGAAGCTATGTAAAAAGTGGCATGAAAAAATACTTCAGTTGATAACGTAATATCTCCTGAAGTATTTTTGTTTTTTCGTGAGAAGTTATGTTTCTTTTTGATAAGGATTAACATGTACCATGACATGTTTCAAATCAGGAAAATGTTCTTCCAGACCATCGTGAACATGTTCTGCCACATCATGGACTTCATTCAGTGTACGGTTTCCATCTGCAGCAATTTCCACATCGGCATAGACTTTTGTGCCGAACATGCGGGTGCGCAGAAGATCAATGCCAAGTACACCGTCTTGGGCGAGAATGAAACGACGCATTTGTTCTTCGAACTGATCATCGCAGGAACTGTCAGTCATTTTGCGAATCGCATCCCGGAAAATGTCAATGGCTACTTTCAGAATAAAAATGCAGATAATGACACTGGCGATTGGATCCAGAATGGGGAATCCGAGTCTGGCGCCGACGATACCAATCAGAGAACCGATGGATGAAAATGCATCTGACCGGTGATGCCATGCATCTGCCATAAAGGCAGAAGAATTAATTTTCAAGGCATACCAGCGTGTATACCAGAACATAGCCTCTTTTACTACGATAGAAACAATGGCAGCAGCCAGAGCGATTGCTCCCGGAACTTCCAGACCGGAGATGTTTCCGGAGAAGATTTTCTCCATGCCGGAGATACCGATTCCGGCTCCGGTAATGAGAAGGATACCTCCGAGGATCAGGGAAGCGACACATTCAAGCCGTTCATGACCATAAGGATGTTCTTTATCAGCGCCGTGTTGGGACAGGCGAACGCCAATCAGAGCAATAAAGGTAGCAAATACATCTGAAAGGGAATGGACCGCATCGGAAACCATAGCGCCGGAATGACCGATGATTCCGGCAAACAGTTTAAACGCGGAGAGAATAATATTGCCCGCAATCCCCACAAAGGAGACACGGTTTACGATTGCTTTTGTTTCTTCTGAACTTAATTTGCTGCCAGAAGTATTCGGGTTTTGTGCAGTTGTCTGTGGTGTCATAAGAAACCTCCTAAAATATGAAGTGTGTTTTTTATTATGCAGGATCCCGAAGGAATCTCCTATATAATAAAAAAAACATCCGCGGTCGGGTAGTTGTCATGTAACTACTGTCCCGCAGATGCTATGCTGTCTGCTGTCACGAAAATACGAAATGTAAGTGACCCGGCACATAATCAATCTGATTACTGCCTGTTCAGTTTGTACTGTAGATAAAATGCAGTGCAAATTTTTTTATTCAATATATTATATTCTATAGCTTTGAGTTTGTCAATAAAATTAACTTGATATAAAATTAACATTTACGTTAAAAAAATATCAATATAGTATTGACAAAAAAATAACAAAGCAATATAATGGCAACTGTAAGGAAGAAACAATCAATTACGGAGGATGTTAAGATGGCTAAGAAAGCAGAAATCGTACCAGAAATTATTGATAATGTTGAAAGTCTTGTAGCAAAAATGAATGCCATGAGAGAGGCACAGAAAGTATTTGCTGGCTATACACAGGAACAGGTAGATAAAATCTTTTTTGAGGCTGCTATGGCAGCAAATAAAATGAGAATCCCGTTGGCGAAAATGGCGGTAGAAGAAACGGGAATGGGAATTGTAGAAGATAAGGTAATCAAAAACCATTACGCTTCCGAATACATTTACCACGCATACCGGGATACAAAAACATGCGGCGTGATTGAAGAAGATAGAGTATATGGAATTAAAAAAATTGCAGAGCCGATCGGTCTTGTTGCGGCGGTAATCCCGACAACAAACCCAACATCAACAGCAATTTTCAAAACATTGCTTTCATTAAAAACAAGAAATGCGATTATTATCAGCCCGCATCCGCGTGCAAAAGCATCTACAATTGCAGCTGCAAAAGTTGTACTGGATGCAGCAGTAAAAGCAGGAGCGCCGGAGGGAATCATCGGTTGGATCGATGTGCCGTCACTGGAATTAACAAATGAAGTTATGAAGAGTGCGGATATTATTCTTGCTACAGGTGGTCCGGGAATGGTAAAAGCAGCATATTCTTCAGGAAAACCGGCTCTTGGTGTTGGTGCAGGAAATACACCGGTTATCATTGATGATACTGCGGATGTAAAATTGGCAGTGAACTCGATTATCCACTCAAAGACATTTGATAATGGTATGATCTGCGCTTCTGAGCAGTCTGTAACTGTTCTCGAAAATGTATATAAAGAAGTAAAAGAGGAATTTGCTCTGAGAGGATGTTATTTCCTCAAAAAAGATGAAATTGAAAAAGTAAGAAAAACAATTATCATCAATGGTGCATTAAATGCAAAGATTGTTGGACAGACTGCCCATACAATTGCAGCGCTTGCAGGGGTTAACGTTCCGGAAGATACAAAAATTCTGATTGGTGAAGTAGAATCTGTCGACATTTCAGAAGAATTTGCTCATGAAAAATTATCCCCGGTACTTGCCATGTATAAAGCAAAAACATTTGACGAAGCACTTGCAAAAGCAGAGCAGTTAGTTGCTGACGGAGGATATGGTCATACATCTTCTATCTATATTAATCCGGCTGAAACAGAAAAGCTTGCAAAACATGCAGCAGCAATGAAAACATGTCGTATTTTAGTAAATACACCATCTTCTCAGGGTGGTATCGGTGATCTTTACAACTTTAAACTGGCTCCGTCACTGACACTTGGATGCGGTTCCTGGGGCGGTAACTCTGTATCAGAAAATGTAGGAGTAAAACACTTGATCAATATAAAACAGTTGCTGAGAGGAGAGAAAATATGCTTTGGTTCAGAGTTCCTGAGAAAGTATACTTTAAAAAAGGATGTATGCCGGTTGCATTAGATGAATTGGGAAATGTAATGGGTAAGAAGAAAGCATTTATCGTTACAGACAGCTTCTTATATCATAATGGCTATGTGAAAGGAATCGAAGAGAAACTGGATGAGATGGGAATCCAGCATACATGCTTCTATGATGTAGCACCGGATCCGACACTTGCATGTGCCAAAGCCGGAGCAGAGGCAATGAGATCTTTTGAGCCGGATGTGATTATCGCACTTGGCGGTGGTTCTGCTATGGACGCAGGTAAGATTATGTGGGTAATGTATGAGCATCCGGAAGCAGATTTCCTTGATATGGCAATGCGTTTCATGGATATCCGAAAGAGGATTTACACATTCCCGAAAATGGGCGAAAAAGCTTATTTCGTAGCAATTCCGACATCATCAGGAACTGGTTCTGAGGTAACGCCATTCGCGGTTATTACAGATGAGAAAACAGGAGTAAAATATCCGCTGGCAGATTATGAACTGCTTCCGAAGATGGCGATTATTGATGCGGATAATATGATGAGCCAGCCAAAGGGACTGACAAGTGCATCCGGTATTGACGCACTGACACATGCATTAGAAGCATACGCATCTATTATGGCAACAGATTATACAGATGGTCTTGCATTAAAAGCAATGAAAAATATTTTCAAATACCTTCCGTCAGCATATGAAAATGGTGCGAACGATCCAATCGCAAGGGAAAAGATGGCAGACGCATCTTGTATGGCAGGTATGGCATTTGCAAATGCATTCCTCGGCGTATGTCATTCTATGGCACACAAATTAGGTGCATTCCATCATCTGCCGCACGGTGTGGCTAACGCACTTTTAATCACAGAAGTGATGAAATTTAATGCAACAGATGTGCCAACTAAGATGGGAACATTTTCACAGTATCAGTATCCGCATGCATTGGAACGCTATGCAGAATGTGCAAGATTCTGTGGAGTTGTTGGAAAAGACGATAAAGAAACTTTTGAGAAATTCCTTGTAAAGATTGAGGAATTGAAAGAGGCTGTTGGTATCAAGAAGACAATTAAAGAATATGGTGTTGACGAGAAATATTTCCTTGATACATTAGATGAAATGGTAGAACAGGCATTTGACGATCAGTGTACCGGAGCAAATCCAAGATATCCACTGATGAAAGAAATCAAAGAAATGTATCTGAAAGTTTACTACGGAAACTAAAGGAACTATAATAGAATCATTCAGAAACGTATACGCCAGGAGGTATTACTATGAATTTAGAAACTTGTACTTTAATTGTGGAACGTCCTTACAAGAAAGTTTATCGCTGTGATGATAAAATCGTAAAATTATTTGAGGCAACACATCCAAAGTCAGATATTTTTAATGAGGCTCTTGAGACAGCAAGAGTAGAAGAGGCAGAAATTCCGGTGGCAAAACTCTGTGAAGTAACGCAGGTTGATGGCAAATGGGCGCTTGTGTTTGAATATAAAGAAGGAAAGACAATGGAAGAGCTCATGCAGGAACATCCGGAGAAATTAGAAGAATACATGAAGCAGTTTGTAGCGCTTCAGACAGAAGTGCATAAGAAATCTGCCCCACTTCTGACGAATATGAAAATGAAGCTGACAAGACAGATCAACGGATTGAAAGAATTGGATGCGACAGCCCGTTATGAGCTTTTGACAAGACTGGAAGCGATGCCAAAGCATACAAAGCTTTGCCACGGAGACTTTAATCCAAGTAATGTGATTGTAGCAGAAGACGGAACTATGACAATTGTGGACTGGGCCCATGCAACAAGAGGAAATGCAAGTGCCGATGCAGCAATGACGTATCTCCTCTTTGCACTGAACGATGAAAAGAAAGCAGAACTGTATCTGAAAGAATTCTGTAAACAGACAGATACTGCGAGACAGTATGTGCAGCACTGGCTTCCGATCGTTGCAGCAGCGCAGCTTTCAAAAAATAATGAATTAGAGAAAGAATTTCTAATGAAATGGATTGATGTCATGGACTATCAATAAACAGGCAGAGTAGATTTTTTGTGAAAATCCTTTCAAAATAAATGTGTGAGCAAAAGAGGGCCGTAGGGCAATGTCATTAAGTTAATTTAAAAAATTAAAAAAAAGCAGAATGCAAGTAGGTAAAATCTCACTTGTATTTTGCTTTTTTCATTTTGTTATCTGTTTTTTTGCACGGCAAAACAGACAGATGGATTGTACATCTGTCTATAATCCTATATAATGATGAATGGTTATGCTACCCTGTATAGAAAACTTACTGACGCCTGAGGTTTGACTTTCCGAGGGT